>NZ_JBFAAX010000096.1:0-17077 GCF_040639995.1 Actinosynnema sp. NPDC023658
GCCGGTGATCGGGGAAGACGACTGGTGACGGTCATGCTGTCCCGGTTGGAGTTCGAGCTGTGCTGGGACCACCTGAGACCGGGCGACTACCCCACGATCCTGTCCATCCCCTCCCACGGCGCCACCCTGGACGAACGCCGCGCGCTCTTCCGGGACGCGTGGCGCTCCCTGGAGTCACGGGGCCTGGCCGGACGAGGAGAGCTCGACCCACGCCTCGTCGACTGGCTGGCACTGCTGGCACACCCCGAACGCGAAGTGGACGCACGCCTGCGCCTGGACGGAGGTCCCCGCGTGCGCGCGGTCGGCGCCGCCGGACGCGGGCGTGCCGTGCTGGCCGTCCTCACCGCCGACGGGCTGAGCCTGGCCGGCATCGACGAGGCCGCGCTGGTCGCGTCGGTGGTCGGCCTGCTGCCGCGGCACCCGACACCCCGGTCACGATCGGTCAGCGTGCTCGCGGCCGACCTCGACCGCGCGGCCGAGGTGGCCGGGCAGTCCGCGTCCCGCTTGGAGAACGCGTTGCGCGACAGCGGTCTCGCGCGTGCCGACGCGCAGAAGATCGGCCAGGTGCTCGGCGGCGTGACGCGCATGGGCCAGTTCGGCGCCGCGGTGAGGGCGGCGAGGCAGGGGCGCCTGGGACCTCGACGGCGCGGCCCGTACGCGGTGTCGTTCTACGACACCGCCGAGGGCCGGTGGCAGTTCACCCGCCGACCCTCACGCGACGGCCGGGAGTGGGCGACGCTGAGCCCCGCCGACCAGCCACGGCTCGTTCACGCCGTGTCGGAACTGCTCGCGTCGACCGACGCGGTCTCGACTCGCTGACCTCCGGCGGGCTCCTGGTCGACCTGGTTGGTCAGGAGTTCCGCCATCGTCATCTGCTCGACGGGTTTCTCGGGCGTCACCGGTTCAGCCTAGAGCGCCGATCGGGGCGACGGCACCTGAGCGCCCCGGCGGGGGTGTGTCCGGGAGCGGCTCATCCCGACGGGTGTTCGACGCGGATCCCGCGGCCGATTCCGCAGGAACCGGCCGGAATCGCGAACGGATCACCTCGCCGTACCGCTACCTTACGAGACGATTCGACTACCGAAAGTAAGGGGAGACGTGAGCGGCACATTCAGGTTCGGCTTCGAGGAAGGCGATGAAGGGGACCGGCCGCCACGGCCGTCCCCGTCGGAACAGCAGGCGCGGCAGGACTCGTTGACGGGACAGGACGCGGACGGCGTGGTCACCGTGGCGGTGAACGACCTGGCCGAGGTCCAGTCGGTGACCATCACCGCGCAGTGGCGGCAGTCGGTCGACCCTCGTGCCCTGGGCTCGGCGGTGACCCAAGCTGCGAACGCGGCCACCATGGCGGCGTTGGCCGAGCAGGTCGAGCGACCGGCCGAGCCCGCGCCACAGCGCCCGGCACCGCCGCCCCAGCCCGAGGAACGCATCACGCCCGAGCAGGCGTTGCGGTTGATGGACGCCGTCAGCGCCGACCTGGCCCGGTTCACGCAGCGGATGACCGAGGTCGTGGACCGTCCGCTGACGGTGGAGAGCCGGGGCGGGCACGTCCGCGGCACCATCCACCGGGGACAGGTCCTCGGCCTGGAGGCCGATCCCGCCTGGACGCACTCGGCCCGCGTGACGGAGGTGCAGCAGGAGTTCCTGGAAGTGCTGCGGAACCTGCGCGCCCGGAGCGTCCCCTCCGACCTGGCGCAGGGCCCGCAGAGCCCCGCCATCGCAGAGCTCACCGCGCTGGTGAGCGATCCGGGAACACTGCTGCGCCGAGTGGGGTTGCTGCCATGACCGACATCTCCGTAGCGCTGGAAGCGATGCGGTCCGACGCCACCGCGTGGACGACCGCGGCCGACGGCCTCGACGGCCCGCGCTCCACCATCGGTGGTTTGACCCTGACCGGCGCCGACCTGTCGCTGTGGGCGGTCGACCGCGGCTTGGACCGCACGTACGACAGCGCCCGCCTCGCCCTGGAGGACATGCTCGCCCAGGCGACCCAGGCGTTCCGCGGCCTCGGGGATGCCCTCCACGCGGCGGCGGACACCTACGAAGCCGAAGAGGAAGCGAACCTGCACGCCATGAACAGCGTCCACACCGACGGCGGTGGCCGATGAACCCGCTCGTGCAGGAGGCGCACCGGAGGTCGCAGGAGGTCGACCAGCACGCCGGGAAGTTCTTCGACCAGGTCAACAGCGTCATGAGCTGGGTTCCCGCCCCGCTGGAGTACCTGGTCGACCCGATCGTCCGCGGTATGCAGCTGTTGAACGAGAAGCTGCGCGAACTATGGGACCGGGTGAAGCTGCTGTGGGAGCAACCGGGCGATTCCGACCGCCTCAAGCAGGTCGGCGAGCAGTGGGTGTCGCAGGTCGGCAACGCACTGGGAGACATCGCGGGCACGATCGGCCCGGACAAGCTCCGCACCACGATCGAGTGGGAAGGCCGAGCGGCCCGCGCCTACCAAGCAACGGTGCCGCCACAAGCGGCCGGGCTGAACTCGGTGAAGGACATCGCCGGCCAACTGCGCTCGTCCCTGAACAGCCTGGCCAACTCGATCGACATGTTCTGGATGGCGATGGGGTTCGCGCTGGCCGGCCTGGTCGTCTCCATCGTCGGCGCGGTGGTCGCCGCGTGCACGCTCGTCGGCATCCCCGCGGCGATCACGTTCATCGTCGGAGGAGTGGCCGCGACGATCGGCGTCATCGCCGCGACGGTCATGGCGCTGGAGTCGCACGTCAACACGATTGAGACCGAGCAGTCCGCGCTCCGGCAGAAGATCCACGACCTCGGTTCGACGTGGGCCGTGCCGAACACCGCGGACCTGGCGGACGCGAGCGTCGTCGACGGGGACGGCTCCGACTGGCGGCCCGGCTCGTGACGTACCCGGGCACACCACCGCGGTACGCCTGGGTACCCGCCGCTCGCGTCCGCGAGGTCCGCGGCAGGTGCGCCGTCCTCGCGGCGGCGGGTCTGGTGGCCTGCCTGGTGCTCGCGGCGGCGATCGTGGGGTTCGGGCGTGCCCTGCCCACGGCCTACCACCCGATCAACGCCCTGGTCTGGATCACGGGCTGCGCCTCCCTGCTGGGGCCGTTCCTGGCCTCGATCAGCATCGGGATGGCCCGGTCCTACGCGTGGGGCGAGCAGTTCGACGTCTTCCGGATGTGGCAGGCCCGGCGTGCGCTGACGGGCGGCTGGGTCGGTTCGGTGCTGTTCCTCCCCGTGTCCTGGTTCCTCCTGGTGATGACGGCGCGGAACGGCGCGAGGCCGGTCGGACTCACCGGCGGCGTGTGGGCGTACCTGCTGCTGCTGGCCGCTCCAGCGATGGTCGCGGGCATCCTCTTCTTCGCCGGTCGTGCCTCGCTGCCGGCACCTCGATGATGTGATCGCGGATGGCGTGATCAACCGGATAACGGTGCAATACCGTTCAGCGATGACGTTCTCATCGTCGGAGACGCACGTCGGGAGCCGCCTGGATGCCTGTTGACAAGACCGAACGCGAGGTCAGGACCCTCGTCAGCCAGATCGAACAAGGTGAGATCAGGCTGCCGGAGATCCAACGCGGCTACGTGTGGAAGCCGACCCAGGTGGCCAAGCTGGTCGAGTCGCTCTACCGCGGCTACCCGTCGGGTTCGCTGCTCTTCTGGCAGACCGACGAGGCGCCGCAGACCAGGGATGCGGCAATCAGCGGTCCGGCCGGCAAGCCCGCTGTCGTGCCGCTCTACCTCCTGGACGGCCAACAGCGCGTGACGTCGCTGCACCGGGTGTTCACCGACCACCCGCAGGCCGTCATCGTCTTCAACGTCGAGACCGAGAAGTTCCAGAACCAGAGCGCGGCGACGGCCAAGGACCCCCGGTGGATCAAGGTCTACGACGTCCTCAAGCCCGAGGCGGACCAGTACCAGCTCGTCGGTGAACTGCACGAGCGCAATCCCGGCATCCCGCCGAGCGAGATCAGCAAGCGGTTGCAGAAACTCGCCGCCATCCCCGGCCACAAGTTCCACATGGAAGTGCTGCGCGACTTCCCCTATGACGAGGTCACGCAGATCTTCGTGCGCGTGAACAGCGGGGGCCGCTCGCTGAAGACCTCGGACCTGGCGCTCGCCACCCTGTCGGCGCGGTGGCCCGGCGTGCTCCAGAAGTTGGAGGCGGAGGCCAAGCACTGGGCCGATCGCGGCTACGGCGACATCGACGTCACGTTCCTCACCAGGGCCCTCACCGGCGCGGTGCTGGGACGCGGCCTCTCCGCCTGGTCGCACGCACGCCTGGTGGCGGCGACCGACGACGAACTCGATCGCGGCTGGGCCACGGTGCGGCGCGGGCTCCGGCACCTCGTGCCCTTGCTGCAGAACAACCTCGGCGCTTCGCACAGCAAGCTGCTGCCGTCGATGGTCGTCCTGCTGCCGCTGATCGTCCTGCTCGGTGAGCGGAAGGACGAACAACTGGACGGCGGCACGGCCGACGCCATCCTCTTCTGGTTCCTGGCGGCCACGATCCGAAACCGGTACAGCGGGTCGACCGACACCCGGCTCGGGCAGGACATCCCGGCGGCCCGCACGGAGGACCCGGTGCGCCGACTGCTGGACAACCTGGGCGTCACCGCGGGGCTGTCGGTCGAACCGGACGACCTCGCGGGCCGGACCGTCGGTAGCCCGTACTTCTTCCTGAGCTTTCTGGTCGCCAAGGAAGCGGGCGCGAAGGACTGGTGGGGCAGCATCGGTATCTCGGCGGCGGCCGAGGGCAGCCAGGCGCTGGAGTACCACCACATCCACCCGCAAGCCACGCTGAAGAACCACGCGGAGGCGTACAGCAAGGGTGAGATCAACGACCTGGCCAACCTTGCCTTCATCTCCGGCAAGGCCAACCGGAAGATCAGCCACCGGTCGCCGCGGGAGTACTTCCCGACGCTCGGCGACCAGGAGCTGACCGCGCACCTGATCCCCCTCGACGAGGATTTGCGCGACGCGGACCGCTACCGCTCGTTCCTGAGCGCGCGGCGGCGCCTGCTGGCGGACGCGATGACAGGCCTGCTGGAGCGGTTCCGGCCGGTGTGGCTGTCCCCGGCCTCCGAGTCCTCCGACCCGCTGTCCGGTGCCGTCCTCGAGTTCGAGTGGTACGACAACACGACGGGTGCCGACGTCCTGCTCGCACGGGCACGCACGGATAGCGGTACGTGGTCGGGGACGATGTCCGCCGTCGACTTGGAGGACGTGGTGGCCGCCGCCGATGCAGGGGTGGACGGCGATCTGGTCATCGCCGGTGAGAGCACTCCCGTCCGGGTGCAGGACGAACTGCTCGAGGTGTCGATCGGGCCGTTCGTGGTCACCGGCACCCTGGCGGAGTGGCGCAAGGTGCTCGACCGGGAGCGCGGCGACAGCCGTCCGATCGCGGCTCTCACGGCCCCGGGGAGCGACCGTTGGGAGGGCGAGCAGCTGATCTTCCCGGTGACCAGTGTCGACTGACGAGGTCCGGACGTGCGGCAGGCACCGGAACTACGGCGACGCGGCCCACAACGGTTCGTCCACGCAAGTGCCGACCGATCGGACTTGACGGGCGTCGCCGGCGTGGGTGCCGGTGTTCCTGCTGCACGAGCACCAGATGGTGCACCTGGCGGGCCGGTACCGGTGCGGGGGTTCCGAGTTCTTCGACGCGTGGAGCGCGGGATTGCTCGACATCGGAGACCGCGCACTTCCACGAGCTGATCAGGAACACCTACCGCGTGCTGCTCACACGCGGGATGCGCGGCGTGTGCGTCCGCGGCCCTGAACACGACCGGGCGAGCTGGAGGGCGTGGGCGCAGCGTCGGATCCGCAGAACCGGCGCGCGGTGGTGTCTCTCGGTGCCGACGGCACTAGTGCGACCGGTTAGTGCGCACGCGCAGGTGGGTGAGTGGCGCTCACGATCCCTTGCCGCACCCGATGTTGGGTGTCATGACGTCGCAACGACGAAGAGCGCGCGCACGCCGTCCGCAGCCCGACCCCGTCCGGGTGGAGGAGTTGGTGGCCTTCCTCCGGGCCGACCGGGCCTGGCGGGACGAGGTGGCCAAGCGCCTGGTGGCGAAGCTCGACCAGCGGCTCGTGCGGTCGGCGCGGTCGTGCGGGTGCCGTCCGCTCGCGCACGTCGCGGAGGAGTTGGACAGCCAGGCGTGCGTCGACCTCGGCCCCGGCGTGCCCTACCAGCTGGCGAAGGCGGTCTACGGGCAGGTGCGGTTGCGCGGTGCGGCGCGGTTGCGGCAGACGGCGCGCAGCCTGCGCGTGCTCGGCGTGTACCTGTGCGGCGGTGACCTGGCCGGGTGCCCGTGCACCGAGGCGTTGGCCCGCGATCCGCAGCAGGCCAGGGTGGACCGCGTGGTGACCGGTGCGCTGGACGGCGCGGGCTTCTGACCCGACCGCGCGCACCCACCGCTGGACCGGACGGAGCAGTCGCACGTTTCGGCCGACGCACAGATGGGCAACATCGTCACCGTGGGTATCAAGATCGGTACGTCGGGCTGGCTGTACCCCGAGTGGCGCGGCGACTTCTACCCGCGCGGGTTGCAGCAACGCCTGGAGCTGCAGTTCCTGTCACGACGGTTGGACACGGTCGAGATCAACGGGTCGTTCTACGGGCTGCGCAAGCCGACGGACTACAAGTCGTGGTTCGAACGCACACCGGACGACTTCGTGTTCGCTGTGAAGGGCTACCGCGAGATCACGCACACCAAGCGATTACGAGATGTCGGCAAGGACGTGGAGGAGTTCTTCGCCTCCGGCGTGCTCGACCTGGGGCCGAAGCTCGGGCCGATCCTGTGGCAGCTCCCGCCGACGCTGCCGTGGCGACCCGAGCGGCTGGCCGCGTTCCTGGACCTGCTGCCCGGCCCGCCGGTCCGGCACGCGCTGGAGATCCGCCACCCGAGCTGGGACACCCCCGAACTGGCGGAGTTGTTGTCACAACACGGTGTCGCGCTCGTCGCCGCCGAGTCCGCGGGCCGCTTCCCCGAGCTGTGCGAGGTGACCGCGGACTTCGCCTACGCGCGGCTGCACGGCGACGAGGAGCTGTACGTCAGCGCCTACTCCGACGAGGCGCTCGACCGCTGGGCGGCCCGGGTCCGCGAGT
This sequence comes from Actinosynnema sp. NPDC023658, assembly GCF_040639995.1. Lineage (NCBI taxonomy): Bacteria > Bacillati > Actinomycetota > Actinomycetes > Pseudonocardiales > Pseudonocardiaceae > Actinosynnema > Actinosynnema sp. NPDC023658. The sequence goes on from NZ_JBFAAX010000096.1 coordinate 7,084, forward strand.
GGTCGGCCGCGCGGGACGTCTTCGTGTACTTCGACAACACGATGCGCGGCGCGGCGCCGCACGACGCCCTCGCGCTGGCCGACCGGCTCAGCTGAGGCGGGGCACGCGGTCCAGCACGATGCCGAAGTGCTTGGCGTAGGCGTCGAGCAGCGCGTCGTCGTCCAGTTCCTCGGTCACCTTGTCGTCGCCGCTCGTGGTGATCAGCTTGGTGCCCGCGATGGTGATCCGCCCGGTCGGCGTGGGCAGCGAGCACGTCGTGCCGCGCCGGAACGGCGACTCCGGCGACGTCTGCTGGTACCAGCACGCCGAGCGGAACTCGTCCAGCGTGCGCGGGCGCAGTTCGAGGCGGTACTGGGGAACGCCGTCGAACAGCACGTCCACGTCACCCTCGGGCGTGTCGACCATCCGGAACACGCCGGCGGGGTCGTGCTGCTCGTCGCGCCGGGTGAGGTCCAGCGGTCGCAGGCCGAACCGTCCGAAACCGACGTCGACCAGCAGGTCGCCCACGCGCAACGCCATGTGCGCGAACGGTTGGCTGTACACGCCGTCGTTGAACACCTTGGCGGACAGCATCCGCACGTCGTGCCCCAACGCGGTCAGCAGGGCGGCGAACGCGCCGTTGAGCTCGTAGCAGAACCCGCCGCGCCGCCGTTGGACGATCTTCTCCACCAGCAGGTCCTCGTCCAGCACGATCTCCTCGCCCAGGTGGATGCTGAGGTTCTCGAACGGCACCGAGGCCAGGTGCAGTTCGTGCAGCTCGACGAGGGTGTTCGCGCGCGTCGCGCCGATCCTCGCCAGGTAGGCGTCAAGCGTCCGGTCGTCCATGGGTCCAATCTCCAACATCAACTGCGGTGGAGGTCAAGCCCGCCCGGCCACCACCGGGGGACGGCCGGGTCCACGTGTTCGGGAAGGCGAACGTCACGACGACCGGGGGTACGCCGAGGATCATCGGGGTACTACCGGGACGTGACGGGTGATGTCCACATCGGCACGTCGGGTTGGGTGTACCCGACGTGGCGCGGCGCGTTCTACCCGAAGGGCCTGGTGCAGCGGCGCGAGCTGGAGCACATCTCCGGGCTGATGACGTCGGTCGAGCTGAACGGCTCGTTCTACTCGCTGCAACGCCCGTCGAGCTACCTGGCGTGGGCGCGGCAGACCCCGGACGACTTCCTGTTCGCGGTCAAGGGCGGCCGGTTCATCACCCACCTCAAGCAGCTGCGCGACGTGGAGGCGCCGCTGGCCAACTTCTTCGCCTCCGGCATGTTGGCGCTGGGGCCCAAGCTCGGGCCGTTCCTGTGGCAGCTCCCGCCCAAGCTCGGCTACGACCCGGACCGCCTGTCCGCGTTCTTCGACCTCCTCCCCCGCACCACGACCGCCGCGGCGGAGCTGGCCGAGCGGCACGACGAGCGCCTGTCCGAGGACCGCGCGTGGACCACCACCGACGCCGACCGGCCCCTGCGGCACGCGCTGGAGGTCCGGCACCCGACGTTCCTGGTGCCGGAGTTCCACGACCTGCTCCGGGCGCACGGCATCGCGCTGGTCGTCTCCCACTCCGCCGGGCGGTTCCCGTACCTGGAGGACGTCACCGCGGACTTCGCGTACGTGCGGCTGCACGGCAACCAGTCCCTCTACGTCGGCAGCTACACCGACGACGAGCTGGACGCGTGGTCCGCCAAGATCCGCGCGTGGGCGACCGACCACGACGTCTACGTGTACTTCGACAACGACACGGACGCGGTCGCGCCCCACGACGCCCTCCGGCTCGCCGAACGCCTTCGTCCCGCCCTGCCGAAACCCGGATCCGCCCACACGAAGAGGTGAACCGCGGCCCTCTCGCCCCCACGACGCCGCCGGTCGCAGCACTCTGGACCGGGTGGAGGTGATCCGGATGACGACTCGCGGCCTGGTGACCGCGCTGGCCCTCACCACCGGCGCCCTGGCGTCGAGCGGCACAGCGGTGGCCCGACAGTCCGACCCGACGTGCGACCGGGGCGAGTTCTGCGTCTGGTCGGCCACCGGCTACACGGGCGACTCCCACCGCCTGGACCTGGAATCCGCGAACCCGCGCGAGTGCATCCCGCTGCCGGGCGGCTTCGTGGCCCGCTCCTTCGCCAACCGCCTGAACCGGGACGTGTCGGTCTACCAGGGGGCGACGTGCTCGACCGAGGCCGAGTTCACCACCTACCCGGGCAAGGGCACCTACGTCCCCGACGCGCCGTTCGTCGTGCGGGCCATCCAGGTCTGGGAACCCTGAGCGCGGGGTCTGAGGCGTCGTCGCAGGTCCGGCGGACTCACCCCGTCAGGATCGGTGGGACGCTCAGCGCCAGGATGGCCGTGTCGTCCTCCACGCCCTTGCCGAACCGGTCCAGCAGGCCGACCAGGGCGGCGACGACGCCCGTCGCCGTGGTCGGTGCCAGGGTCGTCGCGAACTCCAGCAGCTCCTCCTCGCTGTACCGGGTGTCGCGACCGGTCCGGGCCTCGACCAGGCCGTCGGTGTACAGCACGAACGTGTCACCCGAGTACAGATGGACGGTCGTGGTGGCGACGGTCGCGTCGGGCAGGATGCCGACCAGCTGCCCACCGGGCGTCTCGACGTACCGCACCGTGCCGTCGGCGCGCAGCAGCAGGCCGGGCGGGTGGCCGCCGGAGGCCAGGGTGAGCGTGCAGCGGTCCTCCTCGACGGCCAGCACGCCGAACGTCACCGTGCAGAAGCGCGGGTAACCGCTGTCCTGCTCCTGGCTCAGCACGGTGTTGAGGTTGGTCAGCACCGCGGCCGGGTCGGGGTCGTACACGGCCGCCGAGCGCAGCGTGTAGCGGGTCAGCGAGGTCACCGCCGCCGCCTCCGCGCCCTTGCCGCACACGTCACCGAGGAACAACGCCCACCGGCCGTCCGCCAGCGGGAACAGGTCGTAGAAGTCGCCGCCCACCTCGAACGGTGACGCGTGGTGGTAGTGGGTGGCGGTCTCCAGCCCCGGCACGGCGGGCAGGATCGGCGGCAGCAGCGTGCGCTGGAGGGTGGTGGCGAGCCGCCGGATCTCGTCGCGCTCCCGCTCGGCCTCCTGCCGGGCGCGCAGCAGCTCCCGTTCGTACGCACGCCGGTCGCTCGCGTCGAACACCGTGGTGCGGATCAGCAGCGGCTCACCGTCCGAGCCCCTCTTGACCACGGAGTTCACCAGGACCGGCAGCCGCGTCCCGTCGGCCGCGACCATCTCCAGCGCGACCGCGCGGACCTCGCCCTGCATGCGGAGCAGCGGCGCGAAGTGCGTCTCGTGGTACAGCTTGCCGCCGATGTTGAGCAGGTCGGCGAACCGCCGTCGACCCACCAGCTCCTCCCGCTCGTAACCGAGCCAGCGCAGCAGGGTCGAGTTCACCTTCGCGATCTGCCCGTCGAGCAGGGTCGACAGGTAGCCGCACGGCGCGTTGTCGTAGAGGTCGTCCGCGCTGTCCTCCAACAGGGCCGAGAACGTCACTTGGTCGTGGTCGTGGTCGTGGTCGGGGCCGTTCGCCGCGTCGTGCGTCACGACGAGCCCGTGACGTACTCCAGGATCGCCGCCGCGGTCGCCCCCGGCGCGCTGAGCTGGGGGCAGTGGCCCGTCGCGTCGAGCGTGACCAGCGTGCTCCCCGGGATCCGGGCGTGGACGTACGCGCCGACCTCGCGCGGCGCGATCACGTCCTGCGCGCACTCCAGCACCAGCGTCGGCACGGACACCTCCGCCAGGTCCGCGCGGTTGTCGGACAGGAACGTCGTGCGCGCGAACACCCTGGCCACGTCCGGGTCGGTGCTGCAGAAGCTGTTGGTCAGCTCCTCGCCCAGTTCCGGGCGGTCCGGGTTGCCCATGATCACCGGCGCCATCGTCGCGGACCAGCCGAGGTAGTTGCTGTCCAGCGAGTCCAGCAGCTCCTCGATGTCCTCGGCGCTGAACCCGCCGCGGTAGTCGCCGTCGTCGACGTAGCGGGGCGACGGCGTGAGCAGGACCAGCTTGGCGAACAGCGCGGGCTCCGCGTTCGCCGCCAACACCCCGATCATCGCGGACACCGAGTGGCCGACGAACACCACGTCGGCCAGGTCGAGCTCGTGGCAGAGCTCCAGCACGTCCCGGGCGTACCCGCCGAGCGTGGAGTACCGCCGCTCGTCCCAGGCCGACCGGTCCGACTGCCCCGCGCCGACGTGGTCGAACAGCACCACGCGGCACCGGGCGGCGAGCGCGGGCACCACCGCCCGCCACAGGTTCTGGTCGCACCCGAAACCGTGCGCGAGCACCAGGACCGGGCCGTCGTCCACACCCGTCACGACCACGTTGTTGCGCCTGCGCACATCCACCGCCACCATCCTGCCACCCCACGAGGGGAGCTACCTGTCGCGTCCGGTGGATCGCGCGGAGCGACGTGTCGCGCCCGGTGGACAGCGCGGGGGACCTGTCGCGCACGGTGGACAGCGCGGACGACCGGTCGTCATGCCGAGTCGCCGCACCTCGGGTTGACTGGGGAGGGCAGACCGGAGGGCGGGTCGTGGTGGAACCGGACGTCGACGTCGTGGTGGTGGGTGCCGGTCTCGCCGGACTCGCCGCGGCCGGTCGGCTGCATCGAGCAGGGCTCGCGGTGACGGTGTGCGAGGCCGGTGACGACGTCGGCGGCCGGGTGCGCACCGACGAGGTGGACGGGTTCCGGCTGGATCGCGGTTTCCAGGTGCTGCTGCCCGCCTATCCCGAGGTCCGCCGGGTGTTCGACCTGCCCGCCCTGGACCTGCGGTACTTCCTGCGGGGTGCGGTCGCGGACTCGGACTCCGGCCGCTACCACCTCGTGCCGCCGTGGCGGCGACCGTCCGCCGCGGCCTCCATCGCGGTCGACGCGGCCCGGTTCGCCGTCGGCCGACCGCGGGACGTGGCCGCGCTGGGCGCACTGTCGGTGCGGGACCTCCTGGCGCCCGACGCCGTGCTGCGCCGGCAGTCGCCCGACCGGTCGATCCGCGCGGAGCTGTCCCACTGGGGCGTCTCGGAGCGCTCGGTCCGGGAGGTGCTCGGTCCGTTCCTGGCCGGGGTGTTCCTCGATCCGTCCCTGGGCGACTCGGCCCGGCTGTTCCACCTGATCTGGCGCTGCTTCCTGCGCGGTGGCGGTGCGGTGCCCGACGCGGGGATGGCGGAGCTGCCCCGCCAGCTGGCCCGCGCACTGCCGCCCGGCTCGATCCGGACGCGCTGCGCGGTCGACCGGGTGCACGACGCCCGAGCCGACCTCGCCGGGGTGGACCTCGCGGACGGCACGGCGATCCGCGCGCGTGCGGTCGTGGTCGCCACCGACGGCACGACCGCCCAGCGGCTCGTCCCCGCGGTGCCGGAACCGGTCTGGCACGGCGTCACGACCTGGTACTTCGCCGCGTCACCGGACGACGGCGAACCGGTGCTGCTGCTGGACGGGAGCACCGGCCTGCTCATCAACACGGCGGTGATCAGCGCGGTCGCGGGAGGCCGCGCACCGGCGGGCGCCGCCCTGGTCTCCGCCTCCGTCCCCGGCCGGGCCACCGCCGACGACGGCACCGCCCTGGAGTCCCGCGTCCGCACCAGGCTCGGTGAGCTGTACCGGCGGGACACCCGGAAGTGGGACGTCGTGGCGCGGTACGCGATCCCGCGCGCGCTGCCCTCGTTGGGACCGGGCCGGCCGCTGCGCCGACCGGTCCGATTCGGCCCCGGCCGGTACGTGTGCGGCGACCACCGGGACACCGGCTCCATCCAGGGCGCGCTGGTGTCCGGGCGACGCGCCGCGGACGCGGTCCGGCGGGACCTGCTGGGGCACGACGTCGGCCGGGCCTGATGGGGCGGGTCGTGATCGGGCGGGTCTGATGGGGCGGGTCGTGGTCGGGCGGGTCGTGGTCGGGCGGGTCGTGGTCGGGCGGGAATTGTCGGTGGTCACGGCTAGCGTGCCGGTCATGAGGATGTCCAACGCCACCGAGCTGACCGCCGAGCACCATGCCCAGCTGGCCGAGCTGGGGTTGCGCATCGACCACCTGGACGAGGCGATCTGGGCCGGTGTCGACGCGCGGATGTCCGCGCCGCCGCTCGGGCCGACCAACGGCGCGGGCCTGCTGGACTGGATCCACCGCGTCGGCAGGCTGCGCGAGGTCCTCGTCGCGGAGGGGTGGACGCGGGTCGACAAGTGGAACGCGGGCCTGGTCCAGCACCCCACGAGACCGGTCGTGCTGGGCACTCTCCAGGGCAACCGCCACACCGGCACGCCCGGAGCCCCGCTGCGCAGCGACTACGCCAAGGGCCCGGCCATCGCGGCGATGATGCGCGGCAACGACAGCGACCAGTTCACCCTGTTCGACTCGCTGCACACGCACGAGTGGAAGCTGTGGTTCCTGGTCACCTACCCGCACCAGGAAGGCGAACGGCTCGTCGTGCTGCGGGAGGTCGCGCAACCGGAGCCCACACCGCAGGGCCAGGTCGTCGACCGGTGGGCGCACCGCATCCCGCTGCCGCCGCTGATGTTCGGCCCGCTGCCCGCGCCACGCGACCCGAACGGCCCCGACGACGTCGACGTCACCGTCACCCCGCGCCGGTAGGCGGGTGCGAGAATGGCGCGATCATGCTCACGCCTTCCCGCCTCGTCCTCGCCCGGACCCGCCGCGGCCTCACCGCGGTGGAGCTGGCGCGCAAGGCGGGCACGAGCCCGGCGAGCATCGGTGACTACGAGCACGGCCGCCGCCAACCCCGACCGGCCACCGCGGCCAGGCTCACCGAGGCACTCGGCTTCCCGCCGGGCTTTCTCGAAGCCGACGAGGTGCCCGAGGTCGACGTGTCGTTCAGCAGGCCCGCGTCCCAGCGGCAGCGGACCGCGGCCCTCGCCGCCGCCCGCCTGGCCCTCGGCTTCGACGGCTGGCTGACCGGCGCGTTCACGTTCCCCGAACCGGACGTGCCCACGTGGGAGCACCCCGACCCGGAGACCGGGGCCGAAGCCCTGCGCGCCCGCTGGGGCATCCCCCACCGCCCCGCGCCCAACATGGTGCACCTGCTGGAGGCGCACGGCGTCCGCGTCTTCTCCCTGCCCCAGGACTGCGCCGCCGCCGGCCCGTTCTCCTGCCGCCACGCCGGCACCCCGTACGTCTTCCTGGACCCGACGGCCTCCCCCGACCAGGCCCGCTTCGACACCGCCCGCGAACTCGGCCGGCTCACCGGCGCCGACGACCCGCAAGCGTTCGCCACCGCGTTCCTGCTACCCCGCGCCGGCGTGCTGGGCGCGATCCCGCGCGGCGCGCTCACCGACCACGTCGTCGCGCACAGCACCACCTGGCACGTCTCCCCGCTGACCCTGGCGCACCGCCTGCGCGACCTGGACCTGCTCACCCGGACCCAGCACGCGACCGTGTGCGCGCACCTGGCCCGCCGCACCACCGGCATGGCCCGCCGCGAGACGTCCCAGCTGCTCACGAAGGTCTTCCGCGCCCTGCGCACCCAGGGCACCACGCCACACGCCATCGCCCGCGAGCTGCTGCTCGACGTGGAGGAGCTGAACGGGCTGGTGTTCGGCCTGGTGCTGACTGCCCTGCCCGGCCAAGGCGACGCGGGCAGCCCCACCAGACCCCAGCTCACCCTCGTCCGGAGGTAACCCGTGGACCAGCCGCTCACCGCCGCCGAGCTGTTCGACGCCGTCGGCCAGGGCTACGAGGACGCGTTCGGCCGTCCCCCGGCGGTGGACGAGGCGGTGCGGCTGGTGCTCGAACGCCTCCCCGCCCACGCCAGGGTCCTCGACATCGGCAGCGGCACGGGCCGGCCCACCGCCGAAGACCTCACGGCGGCCGGCCACGACGTCCTCGGGGTCGACGTGTCGGCCGCCATGGTCGACATCGCCCGCCGGCAGGTCCCCCGGGCCCGGTTCGAGCACGCCGACATTCGCGACTGGGAGTCCGAGGACGCGAGCTGGGACGCCGTGTGCGCGTTCTTCCCGTTCCTGCAGATGACCCGGGCCGAGGTCACCGCCGTCCTGGCCAAGGTCGCCCGGTGGCTGAAGCCCGGCGGGGTGCTGGCGCTGCTCACCGTGCCGATGGACGTCGAAGACCTCGAAGTCCCGTTCCTCGGCCACACCGTGCGCCTCACCAGTTTCGCCGCGCCTGACCTGGTCGACCGCGTCGAGCGTGCGGGCCTGGCGGTGCTGGACACCCACAGCACCGTCTTCTCCCCCGACCGGGAGGGCCAGCCCGACGAGGAGCACCTGCTCGTCCTCGCTCAGGCCCAGGCGCCGGCCGACTCCTTGACGTAGTCACCGAACAGCCGCCCGTCGTGCCCGAGGACGGACGGCACACCGTCGGACAGGGCGGCGTCGTGGCCGCCGCGGATCGCGGTCAACGACATCGTCAGGACCTCCGCGTAAGCGGGGTCGAGGCCCGCCCCCACCAGCCGCGCGGTGTAGTCCGCCGCCGACACCTCCACCACGCGGATCGACCGGCCCGACACCTCACCGATGCGCGCCACCGCCTCGTCGAACGTCAACGCCTCCGGCCCCGACAGGTCGTAGGCCACACCCTCGTGCCCGTCCTGCGTCAACGCCGCCACCGCCACGTCCGCGATGTCCCGCGCGTCGATGAACGGGTGCGCGCCCCGCCCCCCGGCGGGCAGCACGACTTCACCCGCCAGCACCTCCGGAAGGAAGTAGTCCTCGCTGAAGTTCTGCGCGAACCACGTCGGCCGCAGGATCGTCCAGTCCACATCGGACTCGTACACCGCGCGCTCGCGCCCGTCGTCCGGGGAGATCCCGCGCGCCGACAACAACACGATCCGCCGCACGCCCGCGGCCACCGCCTGGGGCACGAACGCCGCCACCGGGGCGTCGTCCAGGTTCAGGGCGGGCGGCACGAGGTAGACGGCGGTCGCCCCGTCGAGCGCACGTGCCCAGGTGGACTCGTCGGACCAGTCGAAGCGGACCTCCGTGCGACGGGACACGGGCCGGTTGGCGACACCGAGGGCGTCGAGGGCGGACGTGACACGGCGACCGGTCTTGCCGGTCGCTCCGAGAACCAGGATCGTCATGCGACAAGCCAACCAAGATCGGGCTGGACGGAACATCGCTCACCGTCCCGGATCCATGTCCGATCGTCTACCGGGTACGCGTGTGCGGACCGGTGACCACCGTGTGATAGCTCTGCGGCATGAACCTGGAAGACCTGCGGGACGCACTGCGCCGGTTCGCCGCCGCGCGTGACTGGGACGAGTACCACACCCCGAAGAACCTCGTGATGGCGTTGTCCGGTGAGGTCGGTGAGCTGACCGACCTGTTTCAGTGGCTCACGCCCGAGCAGGCCGCGCACGCCATGGACGACCCGGAGCTGGCGTGGAACGTCCGGGACGAGCTGGCCGACGTCATGCACTACCTGGTGCGGCTGGCGGACAAGCTGGACGTGGACCTGATCGAAGCCGCGTTCGCGAAGATCGAGCGGAACGAACGGCGTTTCCCGACCGGCGACCTGAAGCCCGTCGAGATCGAGTCCGCGGACGTGGGGCCGGCAGGCCAGGGACCGGCGGGCCAGGGCCCGGGGTCTGCGGGCCAGGGACCGGCGGGCCTGGGGTCAGCCGACTGAGCAGCTACACGTAGGTCAGCAGTAAGAGGATCAACGCGATCAGGACCACCAGCGCGAGGACGACCGAAGCCCAGACCGGTGTGGTCGACGAAGGGGGGCGGGCACGGGAGTGCCTGCCACTTCGTCCGAACGGTCTGTGTGTGATCCGTCTGCGCCCGCTCCACGTCACCGACGCCTCCTCGGTCCACCCGCGGCTGGTGCTCGTGCGGCTACGGTATGGACGATCAAGGCCGGCAAGCCGTGCGTCACCCACTCGCGCCGGGCACGTCGCCCGGATAGCGGTGAAGGCCACCGGAAAGTGACGGTTCGCCGTGGCGTGGAAACCTGCGTCGAACGCAAAAAAGCCTTCAGGGGCACCCGACTTATCGAGTGCCCCTGAAGGCGAAAAATTGTTCGGCGGCGTCCTACTCTCCCACACCCTCACGAGTG
>NZ_JBFAAX010000097.1:0-16989 GCF_040639995.1 Actinosynnema sp. NPDC023658
CGGCGCGCGTCAGGCGGGTGTGCCCAGCTGCGCGGCCAGCGCCGCCACCCGGCGTGGTTCGCCGCCGGCCAGCAGCCACTCGCGTGGCGTCGTGGGCGTGCCGCCCACCACCAGGTCCTCCTGCTCGGTCGTCATGAACCCGGCCACCACGAGCGCGGGCTGGTCGGCGGGCACGGCGGCCAGCACGGCCTCCAGCCCCGGCAGCACGCCCGTGCCCGCGAACTGCCAGGCGGGCAACCGCCAGCTGCCGCGGTCCTTCCAGCCGACCAGGCGGCCGACGCCGAGCCGGTGCCGGATGCGGCTGGTGTCCACGCCCAGCTGCCGCGCGGCCTCCGCGACGGTCAGCGCCGAGTCGCGCAGCACGGCGTGCGCCACCACGGTCCGCGCGCGGCCCTGGTCGTCGGTGACGCGGTGGGGGCTCAGGTCGAGGCCCACGTCCACCAGCGCGTCGCGCTGGTCGGGTGGGAAGTAGCTGGTCGGGTCGGGGTGCGGTGGAGCCAGCCTCTTGGCCGCGTCCGCCACGAGCGACAGGAACTCGTCGGGGGTGACCTGCAAGCCTGCCTTGGCCAACACCGCCTCCAGCGCGGGACTCATGCGCACAGGGTATCCCGAGCGTGCGCTTCTGTGCGCATACGTAACCCGATCGTCGGAAGGTGTCGACAGAGTGTCCACACCTAGCGACTCTACGTAAACGGGCGAGGTCGGGCACGGTGACCTGGGACTCACCCGGCCGCCGGCTACGATGCGCCGGATGGAAGGCGGGGGTGGTCCGGTGGCGCTGCCGGTTCGGGTGGACAAGCGGGTGGCGGTCGTCGCGGCACTGTGGGCCGGGGCCGTCGTGACCGCGCTCGCCGTGGTGCTGCACCGCTCGGGGGGTGACATCGGCCTGCTCGACCTGCGCGTCTACCGCACGGGTGGGCAGGCGTGGTTGGAGGGCGTGCGGCTGTACTCGGACCGGTTCCCCGAGCCGCTGGACGGCCCGCCGTTCCCGTTCACCTACCCGCCGCTGGCCGCGGTGCTGTTCAGCCCGCTCGCGGTCGTGCCGTGGTCGGCCGCCGTGCTGATCTGGACCGCCGTGGGCCTCGCGCTGCTGACCGGCGTCTGCCTGGTCACCGCCGAGCACGCCTACGGCCGCACCCGGAGGGCCCTGCTGCTCGGGCTCGGCGTCGGCCTCGGGTCGCTGCTGCTCGAACCCGTCATCGCGACGCTCGACTTCGGCCAGATCAACCTGGTGCTGCTCGGCCTCGCCGCGCTGGACTGCCTGCTGCCCAAGACGCCGTGGCCCCGCGGCCTGCTCATCGGCCTGGCCGCCGCCATCAAGCTCACGCCCCTGGTGTTCGTGCTGTTCTTCCTGCCGCGCAAGCGGATCAAGCCGGTCGTCACGGCGGTCGCGTCGTTCGTCGGGTTCAGCCTCGTGGGCTTCGCCATCGCGCCGACCGACAGCAAGCAGTACTGGTTCGACGCCCTGCTCGACCCCGGCCGCGTCGGCGGCCTCGACTACGTGGCCAACCAGTCGTTGCGCGGCCTGGTCAACCGCTGGGGCCTCACCGGCACCGCCGAGTCCGCCGTGTGGGCGCTGCTGTGCCTGGCCACCATCGCCCTGGTGTGGGTCGCCGTCGCGCGCGCGGGCGACGACGAGGTGGCCGCGCTGATGGCGGTCGCCGTGGGCGGGCTGCTCGTGTCGCCCGTGTCGTGGACCCACCACTGGGTGTGGGTCGTGCCCGGCATCATCTACCTGCTGCACCGGTACTGGCCGTGGGGCGTGGCGCTCGCGTTCCTGTTCTGGCTCGCGCCCATGTGGTACATGCCGTACGAGCACAAGCTGGAGCACACCTGGTCGTGGTGGCAGCAGATCATCGGCAACGCCTACGTCTGGGCGGGCCTGGCGGCGGTCGTCGTGCTCGCGCTGCGGGTCCGACGCCCGGTGGCCGACGAGCCCGCGAGCGCCTGAGCGGTCCCGAACGGCGGCCGGTGATCAGCCGCCGGTGATCAGCGCGACCGCGCGCTCGCGGGTGGCCTCGTCCACGTCACCGAGCCGGAAGCCGCGGTCCACGATGTGCGCGACCAGCTCGGGCTCCGGCGGGAGGCCGTGCTTGCGCAGGTAGTGCGGCACCGCGCCGGCCCAGATCCACGCGCCGTCGGTGCGGAAGTTCAGCGGCACGTCCTGGTCGCCCGGCACGAACTCGTCCACGTCCAGGTTGCGCGCGGCCAGCACGACCGGCGCGGCCTCCAGGTAGGTCAGCAGCGCCTCGGCCAGCTGGGGGTCGAGCACCTGCCGGTTCACCACCGGGCGGCCCGCCTCGTCCCGCCCGTCGTAGACGTGCGCCGTGCGCAGCGGGCCGTCCGACGCCGCCGGCGGGGCGGGGCGCGGGCTCTCCGGCTCGGGCTCGGCGGGCGGGGGCGTCGGCAACGGCGGCAGGCCGACCCGTTGGCGCAGCCACGCGGGGATCCGCTCGTCCTGGCGCGGGAACGTGCGCAGCTCGTCCTGGAAGCCGATCACCGGCGGCGCGTTGCGCCAGCGCGGCTCCTCCTCGGCGTTGAAGTCGACCGAGAACGCGGCCGGGGCCTCGATCTCGTACACCGCGCTCAACCACGTGCCGCGGACCGGTTCGTACATCCCGGCGCGCAGCCGGCCGAACAGCTGCACCACGTCCATCGGCGGGCGCACCGGCCGCCACTGGCCGTCGGGGCCCGCGAACGCCAGGTCCACCTCGATGTGCCGACCGGCGGCCCGGTACTCCGCCCGGATCCGCTGCCAGCCCGGGGGAAGGGCGGGGAGCATGGCGCGGCCGATCTGCTTGACGAGCTGGTTCTGCTCCTGCTCGGTCAGCGGTGTGGCTGGCTGGCTCATGCGTCGAACACCCCTTTGGCTCCCCCCGAACACGGTGGGCTGATCTTAACGGCCGGGGCGTGAACCCGTGGTCCGGTTGACCGAGGCCACCGCACGGCTCGCGCCCGACCACCCGGGGTGGCGACCGGGGTCAGTCGCCGGACTTGAAGCCGTCCCCGATCGCGTCGTCCATCCCGCGGTACTGGTCGACGGTGTCCTTCACCGCCTGGCCGGCGGCCTCCATGGCTTCCACGGCACCCTGCAGCGCGTCCAGCCCCCACTGCTCGACCGGGTCGAGCATCATCCGGAACGGCTGGCAGAGGATGCCGTACGCGTCGGTCGGCATGCTGACCGTCCTCGCCGCGTCCACCGCGCCCTGCAACCGCGAGCCCAGGTCGCCCAACTGCTTGCTGTGCGCTTCGAGCGCGTCCGCGACGATCTCGAAACCGGCCATGCGATCCCCCTGGAGAGCTGGTTAGGAAAGGAAGGACTGTCCGCCGAAGTCGTCGTCCTCGTCGTGCCCGCGCGGTGGCCTGCGGGACGGCGGCGGCGCGGACGGTGGCGCGGGCGGCGTGGCGTGGCGCGGGGTGGTCGGCGGGGCGTGGCGCGGTCCGGGCGGAGGTGCCGGCGCGTCGTCGTCATCGAGGCCGAACCGCAGCTCGCGGCCGACCGGCGGCGGCGCGGGCTCCTCGTGCGGCGGGGCGGGGAAGTTGCGCTTCGCCTCGTCGAACAGCACGTTCGCCGTCTCGTCCTGCGTGCCGATGGTCTCGGCCATGGCCTGCCGGAGCAGCTCCGGGATGCGCGACTGCGCGCGCTGCAAGGTCTTCATCACCTCGGCCGACACCTCGGCCATCCGCTTGTCCCGCGCGGACTCCGCGATCTCCAGGTTGGTCAGGATGCCGTTCGAGCCGATGGTCAGCCGCACCGAACCGTCGCGCGAGGCCTCGGAGATGGTCATGCCCCGCACGCGGGCGGCCATCTCCTGGTAGCGCTGCGCCTTCTGCTCGATGCCCTGCTGCCACTGGCCGAGCATCCGCTCGGACGCGCCGATGTCCTCGGGCACGGCGGTTCCCCCCTGCGAGTGCGGTGACGACGGTCCACTCAGGATGACGCGGAGAGGAACGGCCCGGTTCCGACCCCCGGTCGAGTGCTCCGAACGGAGCAGGGGTCGCAACCGGGCCGCGTTCCGACCCGGACTAGTTCACGCCGAGCAGGTCCACCACGAAGATCAGCGTCTCGCCGGGCTTGATCACGCCGCCCGCGCCGCGGTCGCCGTAACCCAGGTGCGCCGGGATGACCAGCTTGCGCCGGCCGCCGACCTTCATGCCGGCGACGCCCCGGTCCCAGCCGGCGATGACCCGGCCACCGCCCAGCGGGAAGCTGAACGCCTCGCCGCGGTCCCAGGACGCGTCGAACTGCTCGCCGGTCGAGTGCGACACACCGACGTAGTGCACGTGCACGAGCTGACCGGGCGCCGCCTCGGGCCCGTCGCCGACGGTGATGTCCTCGATCACCAGGTCGGCGGGCGGGGCACCCTCGTACGGCTCGACCTCGGGCTTGCTCGGGGCCATGTGAGTCTCCTGTGTCGCTGCGCCCCCGCGGACGGGGGCGTGGGAATTCGGTCCTGGCCTACTCAATCACGTCGCCGTGCGACCGGCCGACCGGCCCGCGCCCACGCCGTGACGCCGGCCGCACCCGCGCCGGGTTGCCGGGCCGCGCAACCCTTTCCCCGCTCCGTCCCGTCCTGGTGGCATGAGGCGATGGTCCTGGGGTGCGCGGGTGGCGCTGCTCGGCAGCACGGCCGCGGTGGTGGCGGTGAGCGCGGCCTCGGCCGTGCCGACCGGGTTGGAGGACTGGCGGGTCGTGCCGCCGGTCGAGGCGGTGCCGGTGGACCTGGTGGCGTTCGACACGTGCGACACCGCGCTGACCGAGCTGCGGAAGGCCGTCGCGCCGCACGTCGGCGCCTACGGGTTGGGCGGCACGGCGTACGCGACCAAGGCCGACGGTCGGGTCGCGGCCGAGAGCCAGGCCGACTCCCGCGCCGGCGGGATGCCGGCGACCCCGCCCGGCGCCGCCACGGTGCCCGAGCACTCGACGACGAACGCGCACGAGGCGGGCGTCGACGAGCCGGACCTGGTCAAGACCGACGGCAAGCGGGTCGTGACGGTCGTGGACGGCAAGCTGCGGGTGCTGGACGTGGTCACCCGTCGGCTCACCGGCACCCTCGACGTGCCCGGCGGCCAGGCCTCCCAACTGCTGCTGCACGAGGACCGCGCGCTCGTCATCGGTGCGGGGCAGGGCATGACGGGGGAGAGGGTCGCGATCGACAGCCCGTACGGGGTGTACTCCGAGGACTCGTCGGTGACCCTGGTGGACCTCTCCGGTGCGCCGCGCGTGCTGGGCACGCTCACGGTGACAGGCCGGTACGTCGACGCGCGCCAGGTCGGCGGCGTGGTGCGCGTGGTGGTGCACTCCGGTCCGCGGCTGCCGTGGGTCTACCCGACGGATGGCCGCGGCGAGGCGGAGTCCCTCATCGCGAACCGGGAGCTCGTCGCCACCGCGCCGATCGGCTCGTGGCTGCCGCGCTACGAGCTGACCGACGTCGGCGGCTCGCGCTCGGAGGGCGCGCTGGTGGCGTGCGACCGGATCAGCCGCCCCGAGGACCACTCGGCCACGTCGATGCTGTCCGTGCTGACGTTCGACTTCCCCGGCGAGCTCGGCAGCGGCGACGCGGTGACGATCATGGCCGACGGCGACACCGTCTACGGCACGGGCACCTCGCTGTACGTGGCCGACGACCACCACCTGCGGCCGATGGCGCGGTTCGCGCCGGAAGCGCCGGTGACCACCGCGATCCACCAGTTCGACGTCTCGCAGCCGGGTCCGCCCAAGCACGTGGCGTCCGGCGGTGTCGCGGGCACGTTGCTCAACCAGTACTCGCTGTCCGAGCACCAGGGGCACCTGCGGGTGGCCACGACGTCGGCGGACGCGCCCGGCATCCCGGAGCAGGCGCCCGCGACGCAGAGCGCGGTCACCGTGCTGGAGCGGGACGGCGCGAAGCTGGTGCAGGTCGGCAGGCTCGACGGGCTGGGCGTGGGCGAGAGGATCTACGGGGTCCGGTTCGCCGGTCCGGTCGGGTACGTGGTGACGTTCCGCCAGACCGACCCGCTGTACACGCTCGACCTGTCCGACCCGGCCGACCCGCGCGCGGTCGGTGAGCTGAAGATCACCGGCTACTCGGCCTACCTGCACCCCGCCGGTGACGGGAAGCTCATCGGCGTCGGCCAGGAGGCCACCGGGCAGGGCCGGGCCACCGGCACGCAGGTGTCCCTGTTCGACGTGTCGGACCCGGCCGCGCCGACCAAGCTCGCGGGCCACCACCTGCCGGGCGCGAACTCCGAGGTCGAGTACGACCCGCACGCGTTCCTGTACTGGCCGGCCCGCGACCTGGTGGTGCTGCCCGTGATGACCACGCCCTCGGTGCAGGAGCCGGCGGCGCCGGTGACGAGCGGCCTGCTGGTGCTGCGGCTGCGTGACGGCGCGTTCTCCGAGCTGGGCACGGTCCGGCACGAGGAGTCGGGCTACGACCCGGGCATCCGCCGGGCGCTGGTGATCGGTGACGACCTGTGGACGGTGTCCGTGGCCGGAGTGCGGGTCAGCCGGATCGACGGGCTCGCCGCGCAGGCGTGGGTGGCGTTCGCGTGACGCCGCACGTCACCTGAGCTGGTTGTGCAGCAGGCGGTGCGCGAGGACCGTGCCGCCTGCCATCGCCGCGGGCAGCACCACCAGCGCCGCCAACGGGATGAGGCACAGCAGGTAGGTCGGCACGGCGAACCCGAGCGTGACGGCCCGCCGCCCGCGCAGCACGCGCCGGCGCACGTCCAGCTTGAGGCCGCGCCGGGTGAACGGGATGGCGGTCAGCTCGATCGCCAGCAGGGAACCGTTGACCAGCACCGCGATCACCGGCACCACGGTCTGCCCGACGACGGGGATGAACCCGGCGGCGAACAGCGGGATGGCGCAGAGGACGGCCAGCCCGACGAGCAGCACGCCGTCCCGCACGCCGACCGCCGCCGACCTCAGCCAGCTCACCCGCTCGGCCTCGGGCACGCCGCCGAGGTGCGTGTCCTCGACGGTCTCCGCGATGTGCTCGTAGAACGGGCCGCCGATGATCAGCGTGATCGCGGTGAACAGCAGCAGGCCGATCGCGACGAACGCGCCGATGATCGCGAACCCGGCGGCGAACCGGGTGGCCGCGCGCACCCCGTCGCCCCAGCCGTCGGCGAACGGCGTGACCCAGGTGGCGATGTCGTCGATCCACACCGCCAGCCCCACCAGGCCGCCGATCAGCAGCACGGTCGTGACCAACGCCGGGATCGCGCCGATGAGCAGCAGCTTCGGTGACCGGAACACCAGCCCGAATCCCTGCCCGAGCAGCCCGACACCGGTGGAGAAGTCCCGCAGCACCTTGATCACCGGCGGAGCATATCCGCGACGAAGCGGACGAAGTCGGCAAAGTCGTCGATCCGGCGGTCGCGCGGGTCTGGGAGCGGTGCCAGGATGCTGGGTCCGGAGGGGGAGAGGACCGGCCATGACACTGGATCGCACCGACCTGACCGCGGGACGACCATCGGTGGTGGCGCCGCTGTCGCCGTTACCCCCGCTGCCCTGGTCCCTGTGGGACGGCCACGAGGTGCGGGAGGCCGTCCGCACCCGATCGCCCGGCGCGGTCGTGGCGATCGCACGACGTGCGCACGGCCTGCGGCAGGACGAGCTCGGCTCGCTCGCCGGGTTCTCCCAGTCGGCCATCTCCCGGCTGGAGGCCGGCAGCAACATCGCCTACGACCTGCGCGTGCTGCGGCCGTTGCAGCGCCTGCTCGGCATCCCGGCCCACCTGCTCGGCCTGGCCGACGGCTCGCTGCCGGTGGCCGGGCGCGACCTCGACCGCCTCGCGCCCGGCTTCGGCGGCGGCGCGGCGGGCCGGGTGGTCGGCCTCGACCCCGACTCGATGACGGCGTTCGCCTCCGCGACCGTGTCCGGCGACGGCGCGGGTGACGTGGTGAGCCGCCTGCTGGTGCTGCGCCGCATCGTCAACGACGCGCACAACTGGCGCAGCTCCGACGCGCTCATGCCGACCGCGCGGGCGATGTACGACTACGTCGACGGGTTGCGCCGCTCGGCGCGAGGTGAGCAGCGCCGGGCCCTGCTCGGCGTGGCCGCCCTGTACGCCGAGTTCCTGGGCTGGCTGCACGAGGAGACCGACGACCCACGCGGCGCGTTCCAGTGGACGGGTCGCGCGCTGGAGCAGGGCCAGGCCGCGGACGACCGGGACGTGGTGGCCTACTCCTACGTCCGCCTGTCCCAGCTCGCCGCGGCCGACGGCGACACCGACCGCGTGATCGGCCTGGCCCGCGCGGCCGGCCGCGAGCACGACGTGAGCCCGATGGTGCGGTCGCTGGCGCTGCGCCAGGAGGCGCGCGGGCTGGCCCTCGCGGGCGACGAGGCGTCCTGCATGGACCGCCTCGACCGGGCGGACGAGGAGTACCGGCGCGTCGAGCCGGCGAGCGACGAGGAGTACTGGATCGGCTACTGCTCCACCACCGACCACTTCGAGGCCGAGCGCGCCGCGAGCTGGCTGGAGCTGGGCGAGCCGGTGCGGGCGATCGGGATCTACGAGGAGGTCCGGCGACGGGCGTGGCCGCGGATGTGCACGTGGGAGCAAGGCGTCCACGTGGCCAAGCTGGCCCACGCGCACCGCGAGGCGGGCGAGCACGACCACGCCGCGGCGCTGGCCTACGAGGCGTTGGAGACCGCCCGCGCCACCAAGTCCGCGCACGTGCTGCGCGAGCTGGGCCGGCTGGGCGAGTGGGAGGGCGCGAGGGACGTCGCGGAACTGGCCGCCGCGGTCCGCTGACCGGCTCCTATGCGACTTGCGGGTACCGCGGCCGCGATTCGGCTTCGCCCCTGCTCAACCGGCCGGTGGCGGCGCACCATGGGGAACGTGATCGAACCGGACGAGCTGGTGACGTCGTGAACGCCTCGCAGCGCTCCGAGGACCCCGTCCTCCTGGTGCGCAAGCGCGGCGGGTTCGCGGGCGAGCGGGAGCGGAGCTGCCACCTGGTGCCGTTGCCCGACGGCACGTCGACGGCCCTGCTGACGTTGTGCGGCGAGCGGATCGACCTTGGCACGGCGGAGCTGCTGCCCGCACCGGAGGGCATGCCCTGCGTGGCGTGCCTGCTCGCGTCCCCGCCGTCCGGCGGCTGAGGGCCCGGCGCGGTCACTCGACGCGCGGGGCCCTCGGCCTTGGGGACTCGCACGGACGGCGCTCCGGCCGCGGGGCGGGAGCGGTCGTCCTCAGCGGCGGCGGCGGAAGCTGAACGCCCGCGCGCCGGCGCCGACGCCCGCCAGGTGCAGGGCGACGCACAGCAGCCCGGCCATCAGCAGGGTCCCGCCGTCGATCACGGAACCGAGAGAGGCGTTCGCCAGGTCGAGCAGGAGGGCGAGGCCGAAGATGACCGCGGCGATGATCGCGAACACGGGGACCTCCAGGGTGGGGTTGTTGACCACCAGTTACCCCGCCGCGGAGGCCCCCAAGCCGGCGTTCGGCCCAACTTCGAGCCCCAGGTAGGTCAGCGGTCCCGCGTCCGGCACGTCGACCTCGTGGAAGCCGAGCCGGTCGTAGAACGCGCGGGCCGCCGTGTTCGACGTCAGCATCCCCAGGTGCACGGCGGGCACGCCCTGGAACGCCAGCGCGCCGAGGAACGCCGTCATCAACGCCCGACCGTGCCCGGACCGCTGGTGCTCCGGCAGCAGGTCGATGTGCAGGTGCGCCGGGTAGTCCGCCAGCGCCGGCACGATCATCCGCCGCGGGTGGTGCAGCAGGTGCACCATGTCCTCGGTCGGTGTGGACGGTTCGGCGACCGGCGGGTACCGGTCGGACACCCGCGGCAGCCACTCCGACTCGAACCGCGCCACGAACGACGGGGTGTCGGCGGTGCCGACGACGTACCCGACCGCGCGTTCCCCGTCGTCCGCCACGAAGGCCAGTGACGGCTCCAGGTCGGTGTAGGGCCACGCGAAGATGGTCGGCATCAGGTCGAGGTCGGGGTAGAGGTGCCGGGAGTCGCCGCCCGCGTCCGCGGTGCGCACGCAGATGTCACCGACCGCGTCGCGGTCGGAGTCCCGGTAAGGCCTGATGATCACGTCATGAACCCCCGGTCAGCCGCGGCACGCCGGTGCCCGTGGCGGCCCAGGCCACCAGGCCCGCCACGTCCACGCCGTGCGGCGGGTCGTCCTGGTACGGCGAGATGTTGCGCGCGCCGCGGCCGAGCAGCGCCGCCGCGCCCGCCGCGTTGCCGCGTGCGGCGTGGGTCATGCCCACGGCCAGCTGCGCCAACCCGCGCCACAGCTCGCGCTCCGGCTCGGGCGCGGTCTTCCACGCGTCCTCCAGCACCTCGTGCGCGTGGAACGGCTGCCCGAGGTCGAGCAGGCGCTGCGCCTCGGTCAGCGACTCCTCCGGCGTGCGGGGCACGCCCTCCGGTTGGCGCTCGACGCCCGGCAGCCCGTAGGGCAGTGGGCGGCCGAGCCCGTCGCGCGGTCGCGCGTTCCGGGCTCGGCCCTGCTCGTCGCGGTCGCGGTCGCTGGTCGGCACGTCTTGATCGTGTCACGTCCCGGCGTCCGCGCGAAACGGATCAGCCCGTGATCGGCGTGGCGAAGCGCAGGTGGTTGCCCGACGGGTCGCGGAACGCGCAGTCGCGCACCCCGTACGGCTGGTCCACCGGCTCCTGCATGACCTCGGCGCCCGCCGAGCGGATCCGCTCGAACGCGGCGTCGCAGTCGTCCACCCGGAAGATGACCGCACCCAGCGAACCCTTGGCCATCAACTCCTTCATCGCGGCCGCGTCGCCCGCCGGACGGCCCATGTCGGGGTCCTCCAGCATGATCTGCACGTCGGGCTGGCCGGCGGGGCCCACGCTCAGCCAGCGGAACGACTCGATCGGCGCGTCGACGCGCACTTCGAGGCCGAGCACGTCGCGGTAGAAGACCAGTGCCTCCTCCTGGTCGCGGACCTGGAGGAACGTGTGCGAGAGCTTGAGGTTCATGCCGGCGAACCTATCCGCGCCGGTCAGGCCGGTGCTTCTCGAGATCTGCTCGGCCGGGTGACGTACTTGGTCCAGCACGCGGGCACGGCGGTGGTCGCGTCGTGGCGGCGTGCCCGGTAGGCGCTGGGCGTCTCGCCCACCAGCTCGGTGAACCGCGAGCTGAACGAGCCGAGCGAGGTGCAGCCGACCTCCACGCACACGTCGGTGACGGAGAGGTCCCCCCGGCGCAGCAGCGCTTTCGCCCGTTCGACGCGCCTGGTCATCAGGTAGTTGTACGGCGTCTCGCCGTAGGCCAGCTTGAACTGCCGGGCGAAGTGCGAGGCGGACATGAGCGCGGCGCGCGCCAGGGCGGGCACGTCCAGCGGCCGGGCGTACTCGCGGTCCATCAGGTCGCGTGCCCGGCGGAGGTGTTCGAGTTCTTCCGGTCGCACGTAGACAGCATTCCACGGCGATACTGACGACGTGTCCGGACAGGACTGGGTCCTGCACGTCGACCTCGACCAGTTCATCGCGGCGGTCGAGGTCGCGCGCCGGCCCGAGCTGCGCGGCAGGCCCGTGGTCGTCGGTGGTGCCGGCGACCCGACCCGGCGCGGCGTCGTGGCCACCGCGTCCTACGAGGCGAGGGAGTTCGGCGTCTACTCCGGGATGCCGTTGCGGCTGGCGAAGAAGCGCTGCCCGGACGCGGTGTTCCTGCCGTCGGACCCGCACGCCTACGAAGAGGTGTCCGCGCACGTGATGGACGTGCTGCGCGAGCTGCCGGTGGTCGTGGAGGTGATCGGCTGGGACGAGGCGTTCCTGGGTGCGCGCACCGACGACCCGGAGGCGTTGGCGGACGGCGTGCGGCGTGCGGTCCGGGAAGGGACGGGGCTGGAGTGCTCGGTCGGCGTCGGGGACAACAAGCTGCGCGCGAAGCTCGCCACCGGGTTCGCCAAGCCCGCCGGGGTGTACCGGCTGACCAGGGACAACTGGGTCGAGGTGATGGCCGGCCGGCCGGTGACCGCGCTGTGGGGCATCGGGTCGCGGACCGCGGCCAAGCTCGCCGAGCTGGGCGTCGGCACGGTGGAGGAGCTGGCGCGGACCGGACCGGAGGTGCTGGCCGCGCGGTTCGGCCCGGCGATGGGGCCGCACCTGCGGCAGCTCGCGCTGGGCGCGGGGGACGCGGAGGTCACCGCGACGCCGTGGGTGGCGAAGTCGCGCAGCCGGGAGACGACGTTCCAGGACGACCTGACCGATCCGGAGGAGGTCCGGGCGCAGGTCCGCCTGCTCGCGCAGCGGGTGGCGGAGGACGTGCGGGCGGAAGGGCGACCGGCGGTCCGGGTGGTGGTGAAGGTGCGGTTCGTGCCGTTCTTCACCTTCACCCGCGGCGTGGCGCTGGCCGCGCCTACGAGCGAGGTGGAACCGATCGAGGCGGCGGCCGCGGCGGCGTTGGCGCGGTTCGACGACCCGCGCGCCGTGCGCCTGCTCGGGGTGCGTGCGGAGTTCGGCGGGGGATGAGCGCGGCGGGCCGTCCGGTGCCGCGGTCGCGCGTGCTGCCGTGGCGGTTCTTCGCCCGGTCGCAGTTCCCGGCCTGGCCGCAGTTCCCGGCCCGGTCGGCGGGGCCGGGACCTTCGTCGCGGACGGGCTGCCCGTCCTCGGCCCGCGTCACAGGACCGGGGCGGTGACGTCGTCCATCAGGGCGTAGAGACGGGCCGCGGTGGCGCGGTCGAGATCCGGTCGGTCCAGGTCGACCGGGGTGCCCGCGCGCGAGGCGGTGAGCGGCGCGGTGGGCGGGTCCGCCAGGAACCGGTGGACCTGGCCCGCCGCGTCGTCCACGGACCGGGCGAACAGCCGGGCCAGCACGTCCAGCGCCCTGCCGGGCAGCCCGCCGACCTGCGCGCCGAGGCCGCTGTCGACGAACATCGGGTTGTGCAGCACGTACCGCACCGGGCTGCCGGGGTGCCGGTCCGCGAAGCCCGCGCCGAGCAGGTCCGCGGCCCGCGCCCCCTGGCTGACCGCGTGGGACGCCCGGTACTCGCGGCTGAACGACGGGTCGTCCCACCGGATGCCGGGCCCGCGCAGCCCGGCCACCCCGCACAGGCTCACCACGAGCGGTGACGCGGACCGTTCCAGCACCGGCAGCAGCCGTTCCACCAGCACGAACCGGCTCACCGCGTGCAGCGCGAACGTGTGCTCCAAGCCGTCCACGGTGATCACCCGGCGGCGGTGGTACCGGCCCGCGCCCAGCACGAGGTGGTCGACCACGTCGAACCGCGCCGCCACCTCCTCCGCCACCGCCACCGTGCCCCCGACCGTGCCGAGGTCGCCCCTGATCAGCTCCGCGCCGTCCGGTGCGACCGCCGACCGCCCCACCACCGCCACCCGGTGCCCCTCGCGCGCCAGTCGTCCCGCCAAGCTCCGGCCGATGCCGTTCGTGCCCCCGGTGATCACCACGTTCGCCATAACCTGAAGCCTGGATCCCACCGCGTCGACGCGAAAGAAGGCACATCCATGTCACTGGTCCCGGTGCCGGTCACGGCCGCCGACCGCGCCGCCTGCCCGGTGTCCGACCTGCTGACCCGGGTCGGGGACAAGTGGAGCGTGCTGGTGCTGGCGCTGCTCGTCGAGCGCCCCCACGGCTTCAACGAGCTGGACCGCGCGGTGCACGAGCTGAGCCGGCGCATCCTCACCCGCACGCTGCGCAACCTGGAGCGCGACGGCCTGGTGAGCCGGGCCGTGCGACCCGGCAAGGCCGCCGGCGTGGAGTACGCGGCGACCGCGCTCGGCTGTTCGCTGCTGGACCTGGTCGTCCCACTGGGGCGGTGGGTGCTGGAGCACGAGGACACCATCGGGGCCGCGCGATCGGCCTACGACCGGCGCAGGAGCGCCTGAAGGGCCCGCACCGCCACCGGGCGTGCGGTGGCGGCGCGGGCCCCGTCCGGGACGGCGCGATCAGACGCCGGCGACCGACTGGATCCAGGCCCGGTACCGCGTCACGTTGGTGTAGGCGGTGGTGGTCTGCCGGTCGCTGGTGGACGCGACGCCGACCTGCGCGCCGGCCGCCATCATCGGGCCGCCCGAGTCGCCGCCCGCGGTGATGCCGTCACCGCGCCGGGCGCAGATGGCGCTGCCGCCGTAGGCGTCGGTGCAGCCACCGGTCACGGTCACGTTCGCGACCTTCAGGTACTGCGACTGGCAGTTGATCTCCGAGCCGCACTGGGACGTCGCGCCCCAGCCGTAGACCTGCACGTTCTGGCCCACGGTGACCGAACCCGGCTGGCCGAGCCGGGCGTAGGTCGCGGACACGGAGCGGTCGAGCCGGACCAGCGCGAGGTCCGCCGCCGAACTGGTGGTGGTCTGCACGCCGTTGGCGACGGTGCCGCCGGAGGTCTGGTCGAGGCTGCCGATGCGGAACGACAGCCCACCGCCGCTGACGCAGTGCTTCGCGGTCAGGATCCACGTGGGCGCGATGATGGTCGCGGTGCACGTCTGCCTGCCGTTGGAGAACAGCCGGGCCGCCCAGGGGGCGTTGCTCGCGTAGCCGCCGCCGATGATGTACGGCGTGACGCCGCCGTCCCCCGCGGGCGCGGCCGACGCCGACGGGACGAAGGCGAGCACGGACAGCAACGCGGCTGCGAGCGCAGGGATCAACCTGGTGATTCGCAAGGTTCCTCGATTCCGAAGACACGCGATTGCTCGCGCACAGGGTGTCTTGGGTCACGGAATTCGTACCACTCGTCCGGGTGAAATGGGATATATCGAAATGGTTATAACGCCCGCGATAACGTGGACGACATGCTCGTGGAACTGGCCATCGGGGACGCGTACGGCGCGGGCTTCGAGTACGCCGACCCCGCCTTCGTGACCAGGCACAACACCCTCGCCGGGTACGTCCGGCACCCCCGGCACCACGGCATCCGCCCCGGCTCGTACACCGACGACACGCAGTTGGCGCTGGCGTTGGCGGAACTGCGGGCCTCCGGTGCGCCGTGGACCCCCGAAGCGGTGGCGACGGCCTTCGTGACCGCGTTCCACCGCGACCCGCGCGAGGGTTACGCGCGCGGTTTCCACGAGTTCCTGCGGACCGTGCACACCGGTGCGGAGTTCCTGGCCCGCATCCGACCCGACAGCGACAAGAGCGGTGCGGCGATGAGGGCCGCCCCGGTCGGCCTGCTGCCCACCGTGGCCGACGTGCTGCACCACACCGACGTGCAGGCCAAGGTCACCCACGACACACCGGACGGCGTGTCGTCGGCACGGGCGGCGGCCCTGGCCGTGCACTACTGCCACCACGACCTCGGGCCGGTGGCGTCGGTCGGCACGTGGATCGCCGCACGCCTGGGCTCCGACGAGTGGGCGCGACCGTGGTCGGGCAAGGTGGGGTCGAAGGGCGTGATGAGCGTGCGCGCCGCCCTGACCGCGTTGTCCGCCGGCGGCTCGCTCAGCTCGGTCCTGCGCGCCTGCGTCGCCTTCACCGGCGACGTGGACACCGTCGCGACCATCGCCCTGGCCGCCGCCTCGCGGTCCGCCGAGATCGCCGCCGACCTGCCCGAGGCGCTGGTGGACGGTCTGGAGAACGGCCCCTACGGCCGCGACCACCTGGCCGCGCTGGACGCCCGGCTGGGCTCGCGGTAGCGGTCGAGCAGCTCGACGACCCGCTCCTCCGGCCACGGGCAGCGGATGTCGCCGAACATCGCGGCGAAGAACAGTTCCAGGTGGGCGTGCCAGGCGGCCAGCGCCTGCGGTGCGAACGCCGGGTCGGAGATCGCGTGCGTCAGCTCCACCGTCGTGCCCTCGTCGGGGTCGTGGCGGAACTCCCAGCGCACCCGCCCGGTCGGGGAGTCGTACTCCAGCACGCGGGGCTCGGTGCGGTCGATCAGGGGACCGGGCGGCACGTGCGGGTTGGTGGCGCGGGTCGGCACGCCGTCCTCGCCTTCGACCAGCAGCGCCCACACCTCGTCCAGGGGACGCCAGACGAGGTCGCGGACGAACCGCACCACGCCGTCCTCCAGCCGGCCCTCGTCCAGCCCGAACTCGCGGATGTAGCGCTCCATGGGTTCGAGCACGTCCGCGGGCGGCTCGAACGGGCGGTCGGTGAGCCGGGCCTCCAGGCCCGCCAGGCAGGTGTCCCAGCCGGCGGCGTTGCGGCCGGCGCCGAGCTCGTCGCCCAGGACGTGCGTGAACACCAGCAGGCAGCCGCGTTCGTGCGGCAGCAGCTCGAACCGCAGCACGTCGGTGTTCCAGCGGAACGCGAACACCCTCGGCGGGTCGGACTCCAGCACCTCGCCGGTGGTGACCTGGCCGGGGAACGAGAACGTCATCGCCCGCCCGTCCACCTCCACGGCCGCCGGGAACCAGTGCGCCAGCTCGGCGGGCTCGGTGACCACCCGCCAGACCTTGGCCGGTGGGTGCGCGAGCACCCGTTCGAACCTCAGCACGGGCTTGCCGTCGATCCGCTGCAGCTCGGTGCTCATCCGTCACTCCCGTCCTTCGGGCCGATCCCGTCGGCCGCGTCGTCATCCGCGTCGTCATCCGCGTCGTCGACCGCGTCCAGTCGGCGTTCCAGCGCGTCGAGGCTGTCCTCCCACATCCGCCGGTAGGGCGCGAGCCAGGCGTCGACCTCGGCCAGCGGCCCCGGCCGCAGCCGGTACAGCCGCCGCTGCGCGTCCCGCCGGACCTCCACCAACCCGGCGTCGCGCAGCACCCGCAGGTGCTTGGACACCGTCGGCTGGCTCACCGACAACCCGTCGACCAGGTCGTTGACCTGCCGTTCCCCGTCCCGCAGCACGTCGAGGATCTGCCGCCGGTGCGGGTCGGCGAGCACGGCGAACGTAGATGCCATGTCGGCAATATAGCCAACAGGGCATATACGCTGTCAACCGGGCAGATCGGTCAGGAGCCCACCTCCCCGCGGCGGATCGGCATGAGCGGCGTCGGGGTCGTGGTCAGGAAGGTCACCACCGCCGCCACGCACTCGTCCGGCCGTTCGAACGGCATCAGGTGCGAGGTGCCGGGCAGGACGCACAGCTGCGCGTCCGCGATCCCCCGGTACAGGGCGACGGTGTGCTCCAGGTGCACGAT
>NZ_JBFAAX010000098.1:0-16879 GCF_040639995.1 Actinosynnema sp. NPDC023658
CGTGCGCCTCCAGCTGTTCGGCCCGATCGTCCACGACCGGCCGGCGGGTTACCGCAGGCCGGCCGCGTCCAGCAGCACCTCCGTGACCTCGCGCGGCTCGGCCAGCTCCGGCTGGAGGCCGCGCGCGGTGAACCAGCCGGCGACGTTGCGGACGTCCCGCTCCAGGAACTCCGGGCCGCGGGGGTTCGCCGCCAGGTCCACCACCTGCGGCAGGTCGATCACGACCAGCTCGCCGTCGTGCACCATCAGGTTGAACGCGGACAGGTCGCCGTGCGCCAGGCCAGCGGACGCCATCACGGTCAGCGCGTCCACCAGCTGCCGCCACAGGTCGACCAGCTCGTCCGGCTCGGGCCGCAGCTGCGCCAGCCGCGGTGCCGCCGCGCCGTCCTTGCCGACGAACTCCAGCAGCAGCTCGGTGCCGTCGCGCTGCACCGGGTAGGGCACCGGGGCGCCCCGCTGCCACAGCGTCGTCAGCGCCGCGAACTCGGCCACCGCCCACCGCTCCGCGATGAGGTTGCGGCCGAACGCGCTGCGGTTGGTCATGGCGCGCATCTCGCGCGACCGCCGCATGCGACGGCCTTCGAGGTAGCCCGCGTCCCGGTGGAACAGCCGGTGGTCGTTGCTGCGGTACCGCTTGGCCGCCAGCAGGCACGACCGGTCGGTGCCGGGCATCGCGCGTTCCAGCAGGAAGACGTCCGCCTCCTTGCCGGTCTTCACGATCCCCAGCTCGCGGTCCACCGCGGACAGGTCCGTGACCAGCCACGACGGGTGCGGTTTCGGCCCCTGGTCGGCATCGCCCCAGGTGGACCACCGGTCGCCGTCCACGGGGACGTCCGCCGCGACGGCGTCCTCCCGCATCTGGGCGAGGCGGTCCTTGGCCTCTTCGGTGAGCCTGCCCCGGCGGCCCGGCTCGACGTCGCCTTCCGCGCGTGCCCGGGTGGCCTTCTTGGCCTTCTTGACCCGCCACCGCAGGTCGTCGGCGTGGTCGTGGTCGGATTCGAACTCTGCGTACTGCTCGTGCTCGCGCACTGGATGGGCTCCAGGTGAAGTGGGGTTGATCGCCCCACCCGGCGCGGTGTGGTCCTTCGCGCGGGTTCGCGTCAGGCGAGGGGGGCGAGCGGACGGGTCGGTGCCACGTCCCGGACAGCTGTCGCCATCGGACACCTCCTCGACTCCGCCGTGGTCTGCCACCACCGGCGCTCTGCGCGTACGGGCACAGGCTGCCCGGCCTCCCGGCCCGCGTGCAACCGATTTACCGCGACTCCACGCGGTAGCTGCCGCGCTGCCCCAGCCAGGCCGCGCCGAGCTGGGCGACGACCAGCGAGTCGTGCCGCAGCACGCGTTCGTCGTGCCACTGCGACGCCCTCGGCGCGGCGGCCAGCATGCGCTGCCGGGCCGTGCCGCTGAACTCCACCAGCGCCGCCACCGCGTCGTCGACGTCGTCCGACGCGAGCGGTCGGGACGTCGTGGCCCCGGGCAGGGCGAGCGCCGTGTCCGCGAACGTCGCGGAGGTGCCCAGGTCGCGGGCGAGCTGGTGCTCCACCGACTCCGCGTTCACCCGCCGCTGCCGCCACGCCGGGTCCGCCGCGGCGAGGCGCAGGCCGAGCAGGTGGGCCAGGCGCAGCCCGGACCACACCCGCTTCACCACCTCCGGCGCGTCCAGCGCGTCGGAGCGCAGGCCCTCCGTGAACCCCCGCAGCCGAGCGGGCGTGACGTGGTCCTCGGAGGTGTCGTCGGGTGCGTCGCCGGGTGTGTCTGGACTCACCCGGTCATTCTGGCACCAGCTTCACGACTGGTGACAAATCATTGCGTTCCGTCACGCAAACGGCGGCTCACCGGTGGGCGAAGGACCGCCGGTAATCCTTTGGCGGCACGCCCACCACGGACGTGAAGTGGTGGCGCAGCAACGCGGCCGTGCCGAAGCCAGAGCGGTGGGCCACGTCCTCCACGGTGAGCTGCGTTTCCTCCAGCAGCTGACGGGCGCGCAGCACCCGTTGCGCGGTGAGCCAGCGGTGGGGCGTCGTGCCGGTCTCGGCGGCGAACCGGCGGGCGAACGTGCGCTCGCTCATGTTCACCCGATCGGCGAGGCTCGTGACGGTGTGCTCGTGCTCCAGGTGGTCCTGCAACCAGGCCAGCAGCGGCTGGAGGCTGTCGGCCTGGTGCGGCGCGGGCAGCTCGACGAACTGCCGCTGACCGCCCTCCCGCTGCGGCGCGACGACCATGCGGCGCGCGATGGTCGCCGTGGTGGCCGCGCCGAGCTCGCGGCGGACCAGGTGCAGGCACGCGTCGATGCCCGCGGCCGTGCCGGCGCTGGTGACGATGTCCCCGTCGTCCACGAACAGCACGTCCGGGTCGACCTCGGCGCGGGGGAAGCGCCGGGCGAGGTCGGCGGCGTGGCGCCAGTGGGTGGTGCAGCGCCGGTCGTCCAGCAGCCCCGCCTCACCGAGGATGAACGCGCCGCTGCACACCGACAGCAGCGTGCTGCCGGCGCGGTGGGCCTGGCGGATGGCGTCGAGGAGGCGCGGCGAGTACTCGTCGCGGATCTTCGCGGCCGGGACGGCCACCAGGTCGGCCCCGTCGAGCGCGTCGAGGCCGTGGACGGGCGTGAGGGACGCGCCGACGCTCGTGCGGATCGGTTCTCCGGGGCGTTCGCCGCAGACCCGGAAGTCGATCGGCGGCAGGCCGTCGTCGGTGCGGTCGAGGCCGAAGACCTCGCAGATCACGCCGAACTCGAACGGCGCGAGGCCGTCCACGACGACGACGGCAACGGTGCGCAGCATGGCCCCACGCTACTTGGCAGGATCTTGATGCACAACGGCAAGACTGCCAATTGTGGCTGTTTCTTGTTCACCGCACAGTTAGTGCCATGACTTCGATCATCATCGCCCTGGCCGTCGTCGCACTGGTCGTCTACGGCCTGGAGCGCAACCACCGGCGCCAACTCCCCCTCGGCTCCCGCCTGGCCGGCAGCTCGGACGCCGAAGACCGCGACCTGCCGCGCGTGGCGGCCGAGCTGCACGTCACCGCCGCGGACCCGGCCCAGGCCGACCGCGCGCCGCGCCGCCCGGTCGCGCCCGTGCGCAAGGTTCACCCGATCCGGTCGGTCTGAGCTCCGACCCGCTAGACGATCAGGTCGGCGGTCCCGGGTCCGGTCGGCTCCAGCCGGAGCCCGGCCCTGACCGCGACCCTGACCAACCCCTTGAGGTCGCCCGGCTCGGACCGCGACTTGACGATCACCTGCGCGAGCCGCCCCTTGTGGGCCTTGTTGAAGTGGCTGACCGCGTTGCGGCGGCCCTTCCCGTCCTCGGTGACCACCCGGACCACGGCGGCGCCGGGGATGCGCGCGAGCGAGGTGTAGGGGCTCGACCGCAGGTCGACGACGAACTCGTCGGCGCCGGCCAGCACCGGTTCGAGCGCCGGCCGCCACAGGCCGCCCAGCGGCCCGACGGACGGCAGCACGCTGCCACCCGACAGCCGGTAGGCCGGGATCGGGTCGCCACCGCCGACCACGCCGAACAGCGCCGACGCCACCGAGAGCCGGGCGAACGCGCGCGACCTCTCGGTCCTGGTCAACGAGTCGAGGGCGAGCGCGTCGTACAGCACCCCGGTGTAGCGGGCGAGCGCGGGCAGGGTCGGTGAGCGGCGCAGCTCGGCGTTGCGCTCCACCTCGCCCGCCTGGCGCTCGGAGAGCCCCAGCACGGCCAGGCTCGCCGGCACGTCGGCGGCGAGGTCGACCAGGGCGTCCACGAGCTTGCCGCGCACCGGCGTGAGCTCGGGGTGCGACAGCAGGTCGAGGTCGAGCGGCGCACCGGAGCCGCCGAGGGCCTTGGTCTCCGACGGGGGGAGCAGTACCAGCACGACGGGCAAGCCTAGGTGCCCGGCGCGCGACCGCTCCCCCCGGACACCTCCGTCAGCCAGGCTGGCCGATGCAGAACCGGTTGCCGTCCGGGTCGGCCAGCACGGTCCACGTCAGGCCGGGCACGGTGTGCTCGTCGACCTCCGTGGCGCCCAGCCCGACGAGCCGCGCCACCTCGGCCGCGCGGTCGTCCACGTGCGCGTCGAAGTGCACCCGGTTCTTGCCCGGCGTCGGGTCGTCGACCCGCTGCAACCCCAGCTGCAACCCGCCCGAGCCCTCCGCCGGCGCGAGCAGCAGGAACTCGCCGCCCCAGTCGTGCCGCACCGACAGGTCCAGCGCCTTGGTCCAGAAGTCCGCCAACCGGTGCGGGTCGGACGTGTCGATGGTGATCATCCCGATGGTCATGCCCATGACCGCGCACGCTAGCCGCGCCCACCGACATCCCGGCCCCGCGCGCAGCGCCCCCGCACCACCCCCGCCGCCGCGAGCACTCGACCGGCGTCCCGGCCCGAGGTCGACCGCCACCGCGGCTGCGTGCCAGGCGGAACCCGTTGGAACTGATCAGGCCCCGTTCACTACCCTTTCCCGGACAACCCGCCCACGAGGAGCACCCACCGTGATCACGAGGATGTCGTCGCTGTTCCTGCGCACCCTGCGCGAGGACCCGGCCGACGCCGAAGTACCCAGCCACAAGCTGCTGGTCCGCGCCGGCTACGTGCGCCGCGTCGCGCCGGGCGGTTACTCGTGGCTGCCGCTGGGTCTGCGGGTGCTGCGCAACATCGAGCAGGTCGTGCGCGAGGAGATGGACGCCTTCGGCGCGCAGGAGATCCAGTTCCCCGCGCTGCTGCCGAAGGAGCCCTACGAGGCGACGAACCGGTGGACCGAGTACGGCCCCAACATCTTCCGCCTCAAGGACCGCAAGGGCGCCGACTACCTGCTCGGCCCCACGCACGAGGAGCTGTTCGCGCTCACCGTGAAGGGCGAGTACTCCTCCTACAAGGACTACCCGGTCACGCTCTACCAGATCCAGACGAAGTACCGGGACGAGGCGCGTCCCCGCGCGGGCATCCTGCGCGGCCGCGAGTTCGTGATGAAGGACTCCTACTCCTTCGACCTCACCGACGAGGGCCTGGCGGAGTCCTACCAGCGGCACCGCGACGCCTACATCCGGATCTTCGACCGGCTGGGCATGGACTACGTGATCGTGTCCGCCACGTCGGGCGCGATGGGCGGCTCGGCGTCGGAGGAGTTCCTGGCCGTCGCGGCGACCGGTGAGGACACCTTCGTCCGCAGCACGGAGTCGGGCTACGCGGCGAACGTCGAGGCCGTCACCACGCCCGCACCCGCCGAGCAGGACCCGGCGGCGCAGCCCGAGGCGCAGGTGCACCACACGCCCAACACCCCGACCATCGAGTCCCTGGTCGCGTTCCTCAACGCCAACACCGACCGCACCTTCACCGCCGCGGACACGTTGAAGAACGTCCTGGTCAAGACCCGCACGCCGGGTGACGCGGACTGGGCGCTGCTGGCCGTGGGCCTGCCCGGCGACCGCGAGGTCGACCTCAAGCGCCTGGAGGCGGCGGTCGAGCCGGCCGAGGTCGCGATGCTGGAGGAGGCCGACTTCGCCCGCAACCCCTTCCTGGTCAAGGGCTACATCGGACCGGCGGCGCTGCAGGCCAACGGCGTGCGGTACCTGGTCGACCCGCGCGTGGTGCGCGGCACGGCGTGGGTCACCGGCGCGGACAAGCCCGACCACCACGTGGTGGACCTGGTCGTCGGCCGCGACTTCACCCCCGACGGCACGATCGACGTGGCGGAGGTCCGCGAGGGCGACCCGTCGCCGGACGGCAAGGGCGTGCTGGTCGCCGCGCGCGGCATCGAGATCGGCCACATCTTCCAGCTGGGCCGCAAGTACGCGGACGCGTTCTCGCTGGACGCCCTGGGTCCGGACAGCAAGCCCATCCGGATCACCATGGGCTCCTACGGCATCGGCGTGTCCCGCCTGGTCGCCGCCATCGCGGAGCAGAGCCACGACGACCGGGGCCTGATCTGGCCGCGCAACGTGGCCCCCGCCGACGTGCACGTGGTCGTCGCGGGCAAGGACGAGACGCTGCTCGCGGGTGGCGAGAAGCTGGCCGGCGAGCTGTCCGCGGCCGGTCTGAAGGTGCTGCTGGACGACCGCAAGGCGAGCCCGGGCGTGAAGTTCGCCGACGCCGAGCTGATCGGCGTGCCGACGATCCTGGTCGTGGGCCGCGGTCTGGCCAACGGCCTGGTCGAGGTCAAGGACCGCCGCACGGGCGAGCGCGAAGAGGTCGCCGTGGACGACGCCGTCGCCCACCTGCTGTCCGTCGTCCGGGGCTGAACCCCGCTCGCGAGGTCGCGTCGATCGTTCGCGTCCTCATTCCCGGCGATCACGCTCTTCGATCGCCGGGAATCAGGGCGTGAGCGGTCGACTTCCAGGCGACCGAGCCGCGGCGCCGGAGGCGACGCAATCCAGCACAGCCGCCGTGTCCGACAGGTCGTCCAGCACGACGTGCGCCCCGGCTGCCCGCAGCTCGTCCGCGCTGCTGCGGCCCGTCGCCACGCCGATGGCGACGGCGTCGTGGCGCAGCGCGGCGTCCACGTCGTGCGGCGTGTCCCCGATGACGACCGCCCGGAAGTCGCGGCTGTGCTTGGCGGTGGCCAGCCGGACCGCCTCCAGCACCAGCTCGGGCCGGTGCTCCGACACCGAGCCGTAGCCGCCGATCTCGAAGTCCAGGTGCTCGTCCAGCCCGAACGCGGCCAGCTTGAACCGGGCGATCTCCACCAGGTTCCCGGTGACCAGCGACTGCACGACGTCCTCCCGCGCCGCCAACCCGCGCACCGCCGCCAGCGCGCCCGGGAGCGCGTGGCCCCGTGACGGCAGCAGGTCGCGCTCCCGCGTGGCCACGTCGATCAGCTCCGCGTGCATCCGCGCCACCAGCTCGTCGGTGGGCTCCAGGCCGTGCGACGTCAGCAGCTCCAGCGTGATGGCGCGTTCCGTGCGGCCCGGGAAGGTCGGCATGTGCACGAGGTCCAGGCCCGACACCGCGCGGAACGCCGTGCGGTACCAGTCGCGCCCGACACCCCGCGCGTCGATCAGCGTCAGGTCGATGTCCCACAGCACCAACGTGTTCACGGCAGCCGCACGCTCTCCAGGATCCGCCGCACGTCGTCCTCCGACGGTCCCTCGGCCACGTGCGGCCCGCCCTCCGCGACGTTGAGCGCGAACACCGACACCTTGGGCCCGTTGCGCAACGCCACCGCGCTGATCGTGGCCTTCGGCGCGTAGCAGGCGTTGGCGGACTTCGTCGTCACCTCGACGCTGAGCCGCACCACCTCACCGTCGCCGGTCTCGACGGTCGGCCCGGTGACCTCGGGCGGCACGTCCGCGATCGTGTACCCGTCCGCGGCGATCCGCTTCACCAGCTCGGTGGCGACGCCCTCCGCGTCGTCGTCGATGACCGACCCGGCCATCGACTGCGCCTGGATCATGCTGCGCCCCTGGCAGGTGAACGGCCGGGACACGTACGACGTGGTCAGCCTGATCCGCCCGGACGCGCCGCCGCCGGTCGACTTCCACGACGGCGGCACCTCGTAGAACAGGCCGGCCTGCGAGTCGTCCACGGGCTGCCAGTCCGGGTCGGGCGTGGACGACGTGCTCGACGCCGACGTGGACGGCCGCGGTGCGGCGGGGTCGTCGCCGGAGTTCATCGCGATGGCCGTCACCACGCCGCCGACGACCAGCACGACGACGACCGCGAGCGCGATCCACAGCGGCGCGCGGTTGGGCCGCTTGGGCGGTTGCTGCTGGTAGACGCCCAGCCCGGTGTAGCTCACCGGCTCAACGGCCGCACGGAGTCGACCATGCCCTGCAACTCGGCCTCGGTCGGCGGCTTGGGCTCGGCCGGCCCGCCTTCGAGGTCGCCGTTGGCCATGAACACGTGGAAGCCCTTGTCACCCTTGAGCACCAGCACCTTCACCATGCCCTTGGTGGCGAGGCACTGGTCGCCCGACGTGGTCGCGACGGCGTCCACCTGCACGCCGTCGATGTCGCCCGAGGCGCCGCGGACCTTCACCGGCTTCGGCTCACCCAGCTTGACCTCGGACTTCGGCGCGGACCTGTAGTACTGGGTGGCGAGCTTCTGGGCGAAGTCCTTGGCCACCGCGGTCAGGTCGGTCTGCGGCACCACGACGCCGCCCGCGCCGCCCCGGTTGAAGCCGTGGTCGCCGCAGTCGTAGGCCCCGTTGACGGTCAGGCCGGTCAGCTTCACGTCGTCCATGCCCTCGACGGGCGCGCTGGAGGGCGC
Source organism: Actinosynnema sp. NPDC023658 (assembly GCF_040639995.1). Taxonomy (NCBI): domain Bacteria; kingdom Bacillati; phylum Actinomycetota; class Actinomycetes; order Pseudonocardiales; family Pseudonocardiaceae; genus Actinosynnema; species Actinosynnema sp. NPDC023658. The sequence goes on from NZ_JBFAAX010000098.1 coordinate 8,185, forward strand.
GGGGGACCAGCCCTTGGGCACGTCGTAGCTGTAGGACAGGGACGGCACGGCCAGGCAGTTCCAGCCCGGCTTGACGGCCTCGCACGTGGGGTTCGGCGCGCTCGACTGGGTCGGCTTCGTCGTCGTGGTCGGCTTGGTCGTGGTGGTGGTGCCGGAGGTCGTGGTCTGCGCGACCGGCGTCGTGCCGTCCGGCCTGGTCAGCGCGTACGCGGTCACGCCGCCGCCGACCAGCACGACGACGACCGCGCCGATCACCAGCCACATCTTCGTCCTGCTCTTCTTCGGCGGGGGTTCGTCACCGCCGGAGAACACCCCGAGGCCGCCGTACGAGCCGCCGTAGTTCTGCGGGTAGACCCGCTGGGGGTAGCCGTGGTCCTGCGGGCCCCAGTCGCCCTGGCCGGGCTGGCCGCCCCAGCCGGACTGCCCGTCACCTGGGTAAGTCACGGCCAAACCGTACCCGGTGTCGCTCGGGGACCGGTGACGTCCGACTAATTCAGCACGCGTTGACTTAGTCGGGCGGTGCGACGTAGCCTCCAATTCAACACATGATGAACTACTGAGGAGGGCACCATGGCCGCACTGCACGACCGGCCGCCCGCGGTCATCGCGGTCGCCACCGCCGTCGTGGGCGCGCTGATCGCGCTCGTGCTGGGTCTGGTCACGTTCGGCGTCCAGGCCACGGTTCACCCGGACGGGGTGCCCCTGGCGGTCGCCGTCGGGGCCGACGCGCCGCCGCAACTGCGCGGCGTGGCCGACAAGCTCGCCGCCGGTGGTGCGGCGGAGGTCTCGTGGCGGGTGTCGACGCCCGAGGAGGCGCGTGACCTGCTGAGCCGCCAGGAGGTCTACGGGGTGCTGGAGCTCGCGCCCGGCGGTGCGACCGTCGTGCTGTCCGGCGCGGTGAACCCGTCCGGCACGCAGGTCGCCCAGCAGGTGCTCGGCGGCGTCGCGCAAGGGGCCGGGATGCAGGCGCGGGTCGTCACGCTCGACCCGGCGTCGGCCGCCGGGCGGACCGCGCCGCTGGCCGCGAGCGCACTGCTGTGGATCGCCGGCCTGGTCGCCGCGGCGGCGTTCACGCTGCTCGCGCGCAGGCCGAGCCGGCTCGGTCGGCTGGTCGGCGTCGCCACCTCGACCGTGCTCGGCGTCGCCGTCGTGGCGGGCTTCTTCACCCTGTGGGACCCCGCCCTGCCGCTCGGCGGGGGCGTGCTCGGCTACCTCGCCCTGGTCGGGGCGGCGTTCGCACTGGTCCAGGGCGCGCTGCTGAGGCTGTTCGGCATCCGGGCGATGGCCGTGCTCGGGCCGCTGTACCTGATCGCGCCGTCCGTGGCGGGGCAGGTGCCGGAGCTGCTCGCCCCCGCCTACCGGGCGCTGCTGTGGTCGTGGACGCCGTTCCGGTTCTCCACCGAGGGCCTGCGCGCGCTGCTGCACGGCGGGTCGCCGGACGCCGCCCAGGTCTGGGTGTTCGTGGCGCTCGCCGCGGTGGGCCTGGTCGTCGTGCTGCTACCCCGCCAGGAACGTCAGCCGGACCTTGCGGACGGGGTTGTCGACGTTGGTGTCGACCAGGCAGACCGACTGCCAGGTGCCCAGCGCCAGCACACCGCCTAGCACCGGGATCGTCGCGTACGGCGGCACGAGCGCGGGCAGCACGTGGTCACGGCCGTGACCGGGCGTCCCGTGCCGGTGCCGCCACCGGCCGTCGGCGGGCAGCAGCTCGCGCAACGCCGTCAGCAGGTCGTCGTCGCTGCCCGAGCCGGTCTCCAGCACCGCCAGGCCCGCCGTCGCGTGCGGCACCCAGAGGTGCAGCAGGCCGTCGCCGTCCACGTCGGCCAGGAAGTCCTCGCAGGCGCGGGTGAGGTCGTGCACGACCTCGGTGGAGCCGGTGCGGATCTCGATCTCTTCGCTGCGCATGCCTGGAGAGCTTACGAACGACCGGCGCCGGCCACCGAAAACGCGGGTGCGGCGCCGCCGTGCGGTGGGGCACGATGCCGGCGTGATCCACACCGCCATCGTCACCGGGGCCAACCAGGGCATCGGCGCCGCGATCGCCAAGGCCCTCGCCGCGCAGGGCGTCAACGTCCTCATCACGTTCCTGCGCTTCGCGCCCGCGCCGGACCCGAGCCTGCCGGGGGAGTACTTCAGCGCCCGCGAGTCGGACGCGGACGACGTGGTCGCCGCCATCACCGAGGCGGGCGGCAAGGCGCACGCGCTGGAGGTCGACCTCACCGACCCGATGGCGCCCGCCGTGCTGTTCGACACCGCCGAGCGGGTGTTCGGGCCGGTGGACGTGCTGGTCAACAACGCCTCCGGTTGGGTGCAGGACACGTTCCTGGCCGCCGAGACCGACAAGTTCGGGCGGGTGCTGCTCGCCGTCACGCCGCAGACGTTCGACGCGCAGTTCGCGGTGGACGCGCGGGCCGGCGCGCTGCTGATCGCCGAGTTCGCCCGGCGGCACATCGCCCGCGGCGGCAACTGGGGCCGCATCGTCGGCCTGACCTCCGGCGGACCGCTCGGGTTCCCCAGCGAGGTGTCCTACGGCGCGGCGAAGGCGGCGCTGGACAACTACGCCATGTCGGCGGCGACCGAGCTGTGGCCGCACGGCGTCACGTCGAACGTGGTCAAGCCGGGCGTCACCGACACCGGCTGGATCAACGACGCGGTGCGCGCCGAGCACGACGTGTCACAACCGGAGGACGTGGCCGCCGTCGTGGCGTTCCTGTGCTCCGACGCGGGCGGGAAGGTGACGCAGAACGTGATCAAGCTGCACTGATTCCACCCGATCGGGTATTACTGGCTGGTAACATAGCCGCCGTGAAGGCCTCCCGACTGCGCCGCGGCATGAACCTGTGGCCACCGTTCCTGTTCGCCGGCATCCGCGTGGTCGAACTGTCCGACGACTACCGGTACGCCAGGGTCCGGATGCGGATGCACTGGTGGAACCGCAACTACGTCGGCACCCACTTCGGCGGCTCGCTGTTCGCCATGACCGACCCGTTCTGGATGCTCCTCGTGCTGCACCACCTCGGCCGCGAGCACCTCGTGTGGGACCGCGCGGGCGAGATCGAGTTCGTCCGGCCCGGCCGCGGCACCGTCCACGCCGAGTTCCGGCTGACCGACGAGCACCTGGACGAGCTCCGGTCGCTGACCGGGGACGGCGGCAAGGCCCTGGTGTGGTTCTCCACCGACGTCGTGGACGAGGGCGGCGAGGTCGTCGCCCGCACCCGCAAGCAGGTCTACGCCCGCCGCAAGAACCGCGATCAGGTGGACGGCGGGGTCGTCGGAGCCGTGTGATGGTCCGATGCGCGCGGCCTTCGGCACCACCTTCGACGTCCCCCTCGGCTACCTGAACACCGCCAGCCTCGGCATCCCTCCGGCGCCCGCCGCCGCCGCGGTCGCGGACGCCGTGCGGCAGTGGTCGACCGGCGCGCTCGCCCCCGGCGCCGTCGACCGGCACGTCACCACGGCCCGCGAGGCGTTCGGGCGGCTCGTGGGCGTGCCCGCGGAACGGGTCGCGATGGGCGCGTCGGGGTCGCAGCTCGTGTCCTTGGTGGCCGCCGGGCTGCCCGCCGGCACCTCCGTGCTGGTCGCGCGCGGCGAGTTCACCAGCCTGACGTTCCCGTTCGCGGCGCGGGGCCTGCGGGTCACCGAAGTCGATCTCGACGGGATCGTCGCCGAAGCGGGCGCGCACGACCTCGTCGCGGTGAGCGTCGTGCAGTCCGCCGACGGGCGGCTGGTGGACCTGGACGGGCTGCGGGCGACCGGCGTGCCGGTGCTGCTGGACGCCTCCCAGGCGGTCGGCTGGCTGCCGCTCGACCTGGGCTGGGCGGACTGGGTGGTGGCCGTGGGCTACAAGTTCCTGATGTCGCCGCGCGGGTGCGCGTGGCTCGCGTGCTCGCCCTCGGCGTTGGAGCGCACGGTGCCCGCGGCGGCGAACTGGTACGCCGGTAACGACCCCTGGAACACGGTGTACGGCCTGCCGCTGCGACTCGCGCCCGACGCCCGCCGGCTCGACCTGTCGCCCGTCTGGCTGTCGCAGTTCGGCGCGGCGGTGTCGCTCCCCTACGTCGCCTCGCTCGACCTGGCGGCCGTCCGCTCGCACGCCGTGACCTTGGCCGATGCCCTGCTCGCGGGCCTCGGCCTGCCCCCGCGCGGGTCGGCGGTCGTGTCGCTGGACCTGCCGTCGGCGGCGGACCGGCTCGCGGCGGCCGGCGTGCGGTCCGGGGTGCGCGCCGGCCGCGTCCGGCTCGCGTTCCACCTGTACAACGCGGCGGAGGACGTCGATCTGGTGCTCAGAGCGCTCGCGTGACCCTCTTCCGTTACCGTGGGTCTTTGTGTCGGTTCCTCCCGAATCACCTGAAGAGGTGACGCAGCGGATCCCGCCCGTCCGGCCCTCGGACACCGCACCGCTGTGGCGGTCGGAGCTCGGGCAGTTGGACTCGCTGCTGGGCTCACCTCCCCCGCCCCAGTCGCCGCCGCCTCGCCGCCCGCCGGCGCCGGTGGCGCCCTCGCGTCGCGGGCTGCTGCTCAAGGGCCTCGGCCTGCTCGGCGTGGCCGTCGTGTCCGGGCTGGTGTGGCTGGTGGTGATGCCGAAGGACGACCAGGCCGGCACGCCCACCCCCACGTCGCAGCCCGCCGGCGAGTTCGCCTTCGCCCCGTCGCCGGACGTCCCCGAGCCGCTGAAGGACAGCAACTGCGCGCCGCACGCGTACGGGCAGACCCAGCGGTTCCTGACCGAGACGCCGTGCCAGCAGCTCACTCGCGGTCTGTACACGACGTCGACACCCGACGGGGTGAAGGTCTACACGTCGGTGTCAGTGGTGCGGATGAAGACCGCCGAGGACGCCGCCAAGCTGAAGGACCTCACCAGCCGTGACGGCACGGGCAACGTGAACGACCTGGTCAAGGACGGTGCCGTTCGCGTGCCGAACCTGACGACGCTGGCCAACGGCGGCTTCGCGGCCCGCCAGCAGGACCGCGACGTGATCATCATCGAGTCGGACTCGGTCAAGCACGGCCCCGACGCCGCCGCGCACAACCAGATGATGAAGCGGATCAGCAACGACGCCTTCCGCCTGGCCGCGGGCCTGAACACCTGACCCGGGCGCGAGCCGTCAGCCGACCCCGGCCCCCGGGAACGTGATCGAGGTCGGTGTCACGCCGGCCGTCTTGCGCCACCGCGTCGCGCGCACCGCCGACACGGTCAACGCGTCCAGCGCCGACGTCCGCAGCGACCCGTCGTCGGTCCGCTCCAGCACCCCGCGCCAGGCCACGCACGCGTCCGTCTCCACCGCGATCAACGCCGCGATGGCTGACGCCGCGCTGTCCACCGGCTGCGGCGGCAGGTAGGCGGGCGCGGGGGGACGCGGGGTCGCCCCCGAGTCGCGCAGCCACCGCTCCGTCGCGTCCCGACGGGCCCGGTGGGCGTTCGCGCCGTCCGCGACGGCCGCCGCCTGACCAGGGCCGGAGATGAACGCGCTCACCAACCCGTAGGTCCACACCGCCGCGTGCTCCGCGGCCAACGCGTCCTGCACCGCATCCACGCTCACGACGACCTCTCCGCACCGACGACGACACCCACGACCCGACCCGCGACCACACCCCGGGCGGCGCTCACGACAGCGCCTCCACCAGGCTCGCGCACCCGGCCGCCACCGAGGCCACCAGGCCCACCCGGTGCGACTCCACGGACGCCACCATGTCACCCGCCTGCTTCTGCGCCGCCTGCAACGCCGGCACCAGCGACTCGCGCGACGCACCCGCGGGCGGTGCCACCGGGGCCGACGTCGTCGGCGGCGCGGACGACCCCGGCACCCGCGGCGTGGCCCGGTCGACCTCCGCCTGCAACCGCGTCGCGTGCTCGGTGCGCGCGGCGGCGGTCTCGGGTGCGCCCACGGCCGTGGCCAGGGCGGCGTCCGACAGCGCCGCCTTCACCAGCTCCGCCAGCGGGTCCGGGGGCGGGGGAGGGGGCGGTGGTGTGGTGCACGCGACTGCCAACGGCGCGGTGGCCGTCGCCAGCAGCACCGCGCGCCTGCTGAACGCCGTTCTTCCGATCACGGGTTCCGATCCTGCCAGAGCCCGGCCATCGCCCGTGGCACGTGTGAGGTCGCTGAACGAGATAGTCTGGGCGACCACGGCCGGCGGTGTGCAGCGTCGGCCGGGGTTGCCGTGCCCTCTGCACTCGAAGAGAACTTGGAGTCACCACGTGTCCAGCCCGCCGCGCGGAGAACTCGCCGCGCAGCTAGCACCCGTCGTGCGGGAGGCGGTCGAGGCGATCGGCTTCGACCTCGAACTGCTCGACGTGAACCAGGCTGGGCGTCGCAGGCTGGTCAAGGTGGTCGTGGACGGCGACGAGGGGATCGGGCTGGACGAGGTGGCGCAGGCCAGTCGCGTCGTGTCCGCCGCCCTCGACGCGCACGAGCACCTGATCGCCGGGCCGTACACGCTCGAGGTCACCTCGCCCGGCGCGGACCGCCCGCTCACCAAGCCACGCCACTGGAAGCGCAACCGGCTGCGCCTGGTGAAGGTCAAGCAGCCGGAGCAGGTCGAGTGGTTCGGCCGCGTCGGCGATGCCGACGACACCGGCGTAGTGCTGCTGGTCAAGGGCGAGCTGCGCCGCGTCGAGTACCGGACGATCGAGCGCGCCGTCGTCGAAGTCGAGTTCAAGCAGCCGCCGGTCGAAGAGCTCGCGCTCCTCGAGGGCAAGCACCTGAAGGAGGAGTCGGAGTGAACGTCGACATCGCCGCGCTTAGGGCGATCGAACGGGACAAGGACATCCCCTTCGACACCGTTCTCGAAGCCATCGAGACGGCCCTGCTGACCGCCTACAAGCACACCGACGGCCACCACTCGCACTCCCGCGTCGAGATCGACCGCAAGACCGGCGTGGTGCGCGTGCTGGCCCAGGAGCTCAACCCCGACGGCACCGTGGCCGAGGAGTGGGACGACACCCCCGAGGGGTTCGGCCGCATCGCCGCCACCACCGCCCGCCAGGTCATCCTGCAGCGCCTGCGCGACGCCGAGCACGAGCGCACGTTCGGCGAGTTCTCCGCCAAGGAGGGCGAGATCATCGCCGGGGTGGTGCAGCGCGACGCCCGGGCCAACGCCCGCGGCATGGTCGTGGTCCAGATAGGGGACACCGAAGGCGTGCTGCCGCCCGCCGAGCAGGTGCCCGGCGAGTCCTACGAGCACGGCTCGCGGCTCAAGTGCTACGTCGTGGGCGTGTCCCGCGGCGCGCGCGGCCCGCAGATCACCCTCTCGCGCACGCACCCGAACCTGGTGCGCCGGCTGTTCGCGCTGGAGGTCCCGGAGATCGCGGACGGCACCGTGGAGATCCCCGCGGTGGCACGTGAGGCAGGTCACCGTTCGAAGATCGCGGTGCGCACGGCGGTGCCCGGCGTCAACGCCAAGGGCGCGTGCATCGGCCCGATGGGCGCGCGGGTCCGCAACGTGATGAGCGAGCTGGCCGGTGAGAAGATCGATATCATCGACCACTCCGACGACCCGGCCACGTTCGTCGGGAATGCCTTGTCACCGGCGAAGGTTGTATCCGTGCGGGTGCTCGACGAGCGCGCCAAGACGGCACGGGTCGTGGTCCCGGACTTCCAGCTCTCCCTCGCCATCGGCAAGGAGGGCCAGAACGCCCGGCTGGCCGCCCGGCTCACCGGTTGGCGCATCGACATCCGCAGTGATGCGGAGGCCGGCGGGTCCGCTCCGGCGGGCGCGGCGACATCCGGTTCGGCTGAATAAGCAACAGGGGATAGACTTCTCAGTGGTTCAACGTCGGGGATCGGATCCCACGCACATCGGCCCGGTTCGTACGTGCATCGGATGCCGCGCTCGGACGTTGCCCTCCGAGCTGCTGCGCGTGGTGGTCGTGGACGGGACTGTGGTCCCGGACACACGCAGACGGTTGCCCGGTAGGGGAGCATGGCTGCACCCCGATCCGGACTGCCTCCGCAACGCCGAGAAGCGGCGGGCGTTCCCCAGGGCCTTCAAGGTCCAGGGTCCGCTCGACGTGGAAGGCGTTCGCGGTCATCTCGAGCAGTGTGGGCAGGAGGTCGCGGGATCGCCCCGTGACCAGCAGGAAGCAAGGAAGCAGGTCGACCCGTCATGAGTCAGCCGTGAAGCTGAAGACATGAACGCGCGACGTTAAGACGAGGTCGACGGGACTTGCCCGCCGGCCTCCCTCACAGAGGAGTGCAGTGGCAGGTAAGGCCCGCGTGCACGAGCTCGCCAAAGAGCTCGGTGTCACGAGTAAAGAACTGCTGACCAAGCTCGCCGACCAGGGCGAGTACGTGAAGTCCGCGTCCAGCACCGTCGAGGCCCCGGTGGCCCGACGGCTTCGCGACGCTTACGCCAAGGGCGAGTCCAAGCCCAAGTCGTCCGGTGCCCGTCCGGCGCCGCCGAAGCCCGCGCCGTCGTCCGGCACGGGTGAGACCAGGGGCGAGACGACCGCGCGTCCGGCGGCACCCGCCGGCAAGCCCGGCCCGCGTCCCGTGCCCGGCCCCAAGCCGATGGCGCCGAAGCCGGTGGCGAAGCCCGCCGCGCCGGCGCCCGCGGCCCCGGCCGCCGCACCCGCGGCGCCCGCCGCGCAGCCCCAGCAGGCACCCGCTCCGGCCGCGGCGGCAGCCCCGGCTCCGACGCAGGCGCCCGCCCCGCCAGCCGCTGCCGCTCCGCAGCAGCAGCAGCTGTCCCAGCGGTC
>NZ_JBFAAX010000099.1:0-15784 GCF_040639995.1 Actinosynnema sp. NPDC023658
GCGCCGGGAGAGGGCGGCCCGGACCGCGGACGCGAACCGCAGCGGCGCGGTGGCGTCGGTCTGCCGGAAGCCCAGCGAGGGCTCGACCAGCTCCAGCTCCAGCAGCAGCGGCGTGCCGTCGGGGCCCGGGACCAGGTCCACCCGCGCGTACAGGAACTCGTCGCGGCGCAGGCCGGTCAGCTCGGCGGCGGCGTCCACGACGTCCTCCGCGACCCGGCGCTGCGCGGCCGACGGCGTCGCACCCGACAGGCGTTCCACCAGGTAGAGGCCGGACTCGTCGTACTCCGCGTCGGGGACGAGCATCGCGCCCTTGGTGAACGCGTGCGAGTACTGCCCGCCGAGGAACACCAGGGCGGTCTCACCGAGGGCGTCCACGTTCGACTGGTACGGCTGCACGAGCGCGGTCACGCCCAGGGCGTCCAGGTGCGCGGCGGCCGTCGCGTGGTCGCCCGCCGCGACGCGCAGCGCGCCCCGCGACCCGGCGCCGACGGTCGGCTTCACCACGAACTCGCCGTCCGGCCAGTCGGTGAAGCCCGGCTCGGCCAGCGTCGTCGGCACCACCGGCACACCGGCGCCGGCCAGGTCGACCAGGTACTTCTTGTCGGTGTTCCAGCGCACCACCGACGCCGGGTTCACCAGCGCGGGCTCGGCGTCGCACCACGCCAGGAACTCCGGCAGCCGCTCGGTGTAGTCCCAGGTCGACCGCAGCACGACCAGGTCGGCCTGCACCGGCGTGCCCCAAGTCGTCCACGACGCCTGCACGCCGACGTCCGCGAGGGCCTCGACCAGCGCGTCGTCGTCGCCGTCACCGGACGGCAGCGTCGCGCAGGTGGCGAAGAGGACCTTCACCGGCCCGCCATCTTGTGCCGGTGCGCCGACCCGATCTTCACCGCGGCCGTCGTCTCGCGGTCCCACTCGTGCCGCTCCAGGTCCGCGACCGCGTCGACCAGCGCCTCCGCCGACGCCACGTCGGGCAGCACCACGTCGCCCATGGCGCCGTCGTCACCGACCAGCACGACCCGCGCGCCCGCCCGGCCGACGTTCTCCACGACCGCCCGGACGGGCTTGCCGTGCGCGGCCACGAACGCCGTCGCCGTCTTCACCGCGCGCCCGATCTTCTTGTCCTCTGCCACGCCCGCCAGACTAGAACCTGTCGGTAACTTGCGCGCACGTGACCGCACTCACGACCGTCAACAGGCAAACCCGAACGGGGTTCCCGGTGGCCCCCAGGAGGTCCGGGGTCGGGGTAGCTTGCGGGCGTGACTGACACGCCTACCACCACCGACCTGCTCGAACAGTTCCTCGCGTGGCACTTCGACCACAACCCCGGCAAAGCCGCCATGCTCGGCTCGACGGCGCACGACCACACCCTCGGCGATTTCAGCGCGGCCGCGTTCACCGACTACGAACGCGGCGCGCGGACGTGGCTCGACCGGTTCACCGCGATCACCACCGACGACCTCCAGGGCTCGGTGGACCGGGACCTCGTGGTCGCCGTGCTGCGCGGTGTGGGCGCGTCGGCCACGTGGCCCGCGTGGCGGCGCGACCCGTCGCTCTACACCGGCGGGGTGTTGTTCCCGTTGTTCAGCGCGTTCCTCAACCGGCTGCGGCCGGAGCACGAGCTGGTGGCGAGCGTGGTGCGGCGGCTGGCCGAGGTGCCCGCCGTGCTGGCCGCGTGCCGCGCGAACCTGGACCCGGGGCTGGCCGCGCCGAAGATCGTGAAGCGCGCCGCCGACCAGGCCCGCACCGGACGGGCGTTCCTCACCGCCACGCTGCCCGCCGAGGTGTCCGACCCGGGCCTGCGCGCGGAGGTGGCCGAGGCCGCCGAACCGGCCGCGAGGGCGTTCGACGAGCTGGCGGCGTTCCTGGACGAGTTCGCCGGGCTGGCCGCGGGCGACTGGCGGATGGGTGAGCGGCTGTACTCGACGCTGCTGCGCGAGCAGGAGGTGCTGGGTTACGGCGCGGCCGAGCTGCACGAGCGCGGCAAGGTCGCCTACGCCGAGCTGGACGCCGAGATGCGCGAGCTGGCCGGGTCGGACGACTGGCACTCGGTGATGGCGGCGTTCCAGGACGACCACCCGCCGACGCCGGAGGCGATGCGCGCGGAGTACGAGGCGGAGACGCTGCGGGCGCGGGCGTTCCTGGTGGAGCACGGCCTGGTGACGTTCGCCGAGGGCGAGGAGTGCCGGGTGGTGCCGTCGCCCGCGTTCCAGCGCCCGGTGCTGTCGGTGGCGTCCTACATGTCGCCGCCGCCGCTGACCGACCAGCGGACGGGCCACTTCTTCGTGCCGTTCCCGCCGGACGGGTTCACCGCCGAGCAGACCGCGCAGCGGCTGCGCACCAACTCCCGCGCCCAGCTCGCCACGATCGCGGTGCACGAGGCCTACCCCGGCCACCACTGGCACCTGTCGTGGCTGGCCGCGCAGGACCGGCCGGTGCGCAAGGTGTTCCGCACCCCGTACTTCTCCGAGGGCTGGGCGCTGTACGCGGAGAAGCTGCTGCGCGAGCACGGCTACTTCACCGCCGAGGTGGTCGGTGACGCGGCCAAGGCCCGCGCGCAGGAGCTGGCGCACGTCGAGGCGCGGTTGTTCCGCGCGGCGCGCATGATCGTGGACACGGCGTTGCACTGCGGCGACATGGGTGTGGAGGAGGCCGAGGAGTTCATGACCACGAAGGCGTCGTTGACGCCGGGCACGGCCACCGGCGAGGTCAGCCGGTACTGCGCGTGGCCGACGCAGGCCCCGTCGTACCTGACCGGCGCGTTGGAGATCGAGCGCATCCGGTCGGAGTACACCGGGTCGCTGCGCGACTTCCACGACACCATCGCCGGTGCGGGGGCGTTGCCGCTGGGCCTGGCCCGCAAGGTCGCTCTCGGTCAGTGAGACGCCGCGCCGGGCGGCCGGTCCGCGGAACAGGCGGGCCGCCCCGGCGGTTGGCGCACGACGTACGGACATCGCGATCAGGAGGACGAACAGATGCCCAAGGCAGTGGTGGTGCGCACGCCCGGTGGACCGGACGCGCTGGAGTTCACCGACGTGGAGGCCAAGTCGCCCGGCGCGGGTGAGCTGCTGGTCGACGTGGCGGCGGCCGGGGTGAACTTCATCGACTGCTACCACCGCGAGGGTCGCTACCCGCTGCCGCTGCCGTTCGGGCCGGGGCTGGAGGGCACGGGCCGGGTCAGCGCGGTGGGTCCGGACGTGACGGGCTTCGCGGTGGGCGACCGGGTGGCCTGGTCGCAGGCCCTCGGCAGCTACGCCGAGCAGGCCGTGGTGACGGTCGGGAACGCGGTGGCGGTGCCGGACGGCGTGGACGACGACACGGCCGGCGCGCTGCTGCTCCAGGGCTTGACCGCGCACTACCTGGTCGCGTCCACGTACCCGGTGCAGGAGGGTGACACCGTGCTCGTGCACGCCGCCGCGGGCGGCGTGGGGCTGCTGCTCGTGCAGCTGGCCAAGGCGCGCGGCGCGCGGGTGATCGGCACGGTGTCCACCGAGGCCAAGGAGGCGCTGGCCCGCGAGGCGGGCGCCGACGAGGTGATCCGGTACGACCTGGCGGACTTCGCGCCGGTGGTGCGGGAGCTGACCGACGGCGTCGGCGTCGCGGCCGTGTACGACGGCGTGGGCGCGACGACGTTCGACGGGAGCCTGGCCAGCCTCAGGCCGCGCGGCACGCTGGCGCTGTTCGGCGCGTCCAGCGGCGCGGTGCCGCCGTTCGACCCGATGCGGCTCAACCACGCCGGGTCGGTGTTCCTGACCCGGCCCTCGCTGGCCGCGTACGTGGCCACCCGCGAGGAGCTGGAGTGGCGGGCCGGCGAGCTGTTCGCGGCCGTGGCGGACGGCGCGCTGACCGTGCGGATCGGCGGGCGCTACCCGTTGGCCGAGGCGCAGCGGGCGCACGAGGACCTGGAGGGCCGCCGGACCACCGGCAAGCTCCTGCTCGTCCCCTGACCCCCACGTGCGGAAGGGCGGCCCCGGCACGCGGGACCGCCCTTCCGGTTCGCCGGGAGCGTCAGCCCTCGACCTTGACCGCGTCGACCACGAAGATCAGCGTCTCGCCGGGCTGGATGTCGCCCTGCCCGTTCGGGTAGCCCTTGTCCGACGGCACGACGAGCAGCCGGCGACCGCCCTCCTTCAGGCCGATCAGGCCCTCGTTCCAGCCCTGGATCACGCTGGCCTGGCCGATGTTCTTCAGCGGGAACGGCTCGCCGCCGTCCCAGGACGCCTCGCGGGTCCGCTGGTCGCGGAACGTCGCCAGCACGTAGTGCAGGTCGGCGCTGGAGCCGGGCTTGATCTCGGCGCCGGTGCCCTCGACGAGGTCCTTGACGACCAGGCCGTCCTGCGGCGTGCAGCCGGTCGGGACGGTGATCGTCGGCTTCTCCCCCGCCGCACCGGTCACCTGGTACTGCGACACGTCGCACGGCGGGCCGCTCGGCTCGGGCAGCTCGGCCTCGGTGGGCTGCTCGGCCTGGGGCTTGGCGGCGGTCGCGGACGGGGTGGTGGTGAGGGTGGACGGTCGGTCGCTAGCGGTGCACGCGGTCAGCGCCAGACCGGCGGACAACAAGGAGACGAGAGCCAGGGCCGTACGGCCGACAGTACGCATGGTTGCCGAGCTTAGGGTTCACCGCCGGACGCCGTGCCGCGGCCCCACCAGCAGGCCCAACGCCGGTCACGGTGCGCTGCTGTCGATCTACGAAGCAATCCGCAAATGTGCCACTAATTACCGCTTCCGCCGTTGCGTACTCGCGCGTACAGTAACTCCGCGCACTTGATCGGATACCGAGAGCATTCGGCCGATCGAGTGCCCACCAAGGAGGTGACATCGTGTCGGCGGAGCCGAAGGGCGTCCGCAGCAACCTGTTACAAGATTTGTTCTGGACCAGAACAGGCCTGCTCCTGCTCACCCTGGTAGTCACTTCCGGCAGCACTCTGGCCATTTCCAGCACAATGGATCAAGGTGCGTTGCGCACGTTCCTGACGTCGGTCGGCACCGGCACGCTGATCTCGGCCGTGGTCGGTTTCGGGCAGACGTTGATCACCAGTTCCGCGACGCAGCGGTCGCTGGTCACGCCCGTCGTCGAGGAGAGCCGCCGGGCACTGCGCCAGCTCAGCGCCGAGTACCGGTCGCTCGACCGTGAGTTCTTCCCCACCCACGTGTTCGAGCCGACCGCACGACCCGACCCGGCGTTCAACCAGCTCATGATGCAGGACCTGGAACGCACCCGGCTGTACGTGTTCCGCGGCTTCGCGGGCCGCTACGCGGCGTGCCGGTTGCTGCTGTCGCACTCGGAGTGCGAGCTCAAAGCCGTCCTGGCCGACCCGCGGGACGGTGACGCGATCAGCGGGCGGGCCCGCTACCTGTTGCGCAACGAAGGCGCCGACGGCGACTACGACTCGATCGTGGCCAGGCTGCGCGAGCACATCTCGATCGGCCTGGTGGGCCTGTTCCTGGCCCGCGGCCGGTGCTCGCGGATCGACCTGACGATCGTGTCGGACCCGCCGCTGGACCGGCTGGAGCTGTTCGACGACAGCGTGTGGCTCACCCTGTACAGCAACACCGGCGCGGGCGTGCTCCGCCTGTACCCGCGCACGGTCCGGTTCTCCGAGGGGTCGTTCATCTACGGGATGGAACGTTCCGAGTTCCTGCGCATCAGCAATTCCAAGGCAGGGCTCCACCTCGTCATCACACCGGGCACGAGTCGGCAGGACTTCTTCGCCCTGTTCGAGAAGATCACCGGGACCGCGCTCACCGAGGACGGGTTCCGATCACTCGAGGAGAAGTTCCACCGCTTCCGCAAAGAATTCTCCGCCTCCGCTCAGCTGGGGAGCTGATAAGTCGTGCTCACCGAGTTCACCGGGTTCTCCGCCCTCGCGGAGCTCGCCACGCTCATCACCGTGGCCGACCCCCCTGTCGTCGACCACTGGGGACACGTCGAGAGGCGTTTCCGGGAATGGGCGGGCCGACCCGGCCTGCGGGAGGGGCTGCGCGCGCACCTGCGCGCCCTCTCCCCGCAGGACGAGATGCGCGTCGTGGCCAGGTCACGCGAGACGACGACCCACTTCGCGTGGTGCCTGCGGGACGAACCCGCCGAGCCGTTCACGTTCTGGCTGCACGAGTACAAGCCGCAACGCGAGTGGCGCCGGGGTTACGCCGATTCCATCCACAACCACCGCTACCACTTCTGCACCACCATCCTGTCGGGCTCCTACCTGCACGAACGCTTCACCGCGGACGTGGCCGACGACGGTGGGGCGATCCTGTCCACCACCCTGCTGCGCAGCGACGAGGCCCGTGAGGGCGCCTCGGGGACGATGCTCGCGCACGAGTTCCACCGCATCCCGAAGGCCGCGGACGACACCATGACGTTCCTGGTCAAGTCGCGCGCGGTCAGCCCGTGGAGCCTCAGCTACGACCCCGACACCCGCACCAGCCACCGGCACGTGCCGGTCGAGGCGAGGCTGGAGGTGCTGACCAACAACCTGTAACCACCCCGAACGATCACCGCGCGCGCCTACCATCGGCCCACCCGAACGGGAGGGTCCAATGAGCACTGTCACCGCGCACGCGATCTCCGAGGTGGAGTGCGAGGTCTGGCGGCTGTGCCGCGACCTCGCCGCGAAACTGCAGTTCCACGGCTGGCACCACGTCAGCTTCGTGCGGGACAAAGCCGTCCACTTCGCCCGGCGCAACGGTTCGGACGTCGCGCTGGTCGAGGTGGCGGCACTGGTCCACGACGTGAACTACATGGTCAGGCGCAACTCGCTGCCGGTGGACGGCCGGCGGCTGCGGCTGGACATCCTGGCCCGCGCGGGCGTGCCGGACGAGGTCTCGGCGCGGATCGACGCGGTCGTCGAGGAGGCCGAGATGCGCACCCGCCACCGCGACATCTCGCGGGAGGCGCAGGCCCTGTCGGACGCGGACACGCTGTTCAAGGCGCTGCCGGTGACGCCGGTGGTGCTCGCGCCGAAGTACCTCGAAGAGAACGGCATCACGCTCAAGGAGCTGGCGCACAAGATCGTCGGCGAGCAGCGGGGCAAGCACGACGAGGGGTACTACTTCTACGACGCGGAGGCGGCGGCCACCTACTCGCGGTGGGCCACGGCGAACCTGGAGCTGTGGCAGTGCATCGTGGAGTCGCTGGACGACCCGACCGTCACCGAGCTGCTGTCGGCGGTGTCCTAGGAGCCTGAGGGGCCCCAAGGCCGGTCCCGCGCTGTCGCCTCGTCGGAGGACACCCGGTCGGGTGATCTTCGACGGCTCCCGCCCACCCGGACCGCTATCCGCAATTATGCGGAAAGTGCATCAAGGCCCGGGTGACCGGTCAGAACGGCCAGCCGAGGACCGGCAGGCCGATCACCGCGTCCACGGCCAGGCCGCAGAACACGAGCATCAGGTACAGGTTCGACAGGTGGAAGAACTTCATCGTGTTGGTCGACCCGCCGCGCCGCACGACACCGTGCAGGCGCTGCGCGAACACCGCGAACCACACGCCGGACACGGCCGCCACGGCGACGTAGATCCACGACGTCACGGGGGCCAGCAGCAGCGTGCACGCGACCGTGATCCACGAGTAGATGACGATCTGCCGGGTGACCTGCTGGGCCGTCGCCACCACCGGCAGCATCGGCACGCCCGCCCGCGCGTAGTCCTCCTTGAACTTCATCGCGAGCGCCCAGGTGTGCGGCGGCGTCCAGAAGAAGATCACGCCGAACATCACCAGCGCGGGCCACGCCACCGTGCCGGTCACCGAGGACCAGCCGATGATGACCGGCATGCAGCCCGCCATGCCGCCCCAGATGATGTTCTGCGAGGTCCGGCGCTTGAGCACCAGGGTGTAGACGAAGATGTAGAACAGGATCGTGGCCACCGCGAACACGGCCGAGATCAGGTTCGTGGTCAGCCACAGGAACCCGAACGACACGACGCCCAGCAGGATGCCGAAGATCAGCGCGTTGCGCGGCGGGATCGAGTCCTTCGCCAGCGGCCGGGCGCTGGTGCGCTTCATGACCGAGTCGATGTCGGCGTCGACGTAGCAGTTCAGCGCGTTCGCCGAGCCCGCCGCCAGGGTGCCGCCGGTCAGCGTGCACGCGATCAGCCACAGCGGCGGCAGGCCGCGGGCGGCCAGGAGCATCGCCGGGATGGTGGTGATCAGCAGCAGCTCGATGACCCGCGGCTTGGTCAGCGCGACGTACGCGCCGACGACCTGCCGGGGCGACCGCGCCGGAGCCTCGGTGACGGCACTCATCGCGTCGCGCTCCTCGTCAGGTCTGGGAATGAGGCCGATCGTAACCGTGCGTTCCGCGAGCAGCCCGTTCGGGTACTCCCTGAACGCACCAACCTTGGCTGTGCGTACACCCACAGAGCGTGAGTACCACGGGCCTCGGCCGGTCGGACTAGGCTGGCCGGTGGACCTTGGTAGCCGCGGATCGGGCCTGACGGGATCGATTAAGTTCGCACCCGGCCGTCACAACCGCCGCCTAGTGAGTTTGGAGCTGGAAGTCAGTGTCCGTCACCGATGACATCGCCCGGTTGACCGAAGCCCACCTGCCCGAAGACTGGACCGACCTCGACAAGCGCGCGGTCGACACCGCCCGCGTCCTGGCGGCCGACGCGGTGCAGAAGGTCGGCAACGGCCACCCCGGCACCGCCATGAGCCTCGCACCGCTCGCGTACACGCTGTTCCAGCGGGTCATGCGGCACGACCCGGCCGACGCCGACTGGATCGGCCGCGACCGGTTCGTGCTCAGCGCGGGCCACTCCAGCCTGACGCTCTACGTCCAGCTGTTCCTCAACGGCTACGGGCTGGAGCTGGAGGACCTCAAGGCGCTGCGCACGTGGGGCTCCAAGACCCCCGGCCACCCCGAGCACCGGCACACCAACGGCGTGGAGATCACCACCGGCCCGCTGGGTCAGGGCCTGGCCTCCGCCGTCGGCATGGCGATGGGCGCGCGCCGCGAGCGCGGCCTGTTCGACCCGGACGCCCCGGTCGGGCAGAGCCCGTTCGACCACCACATCTTCGTGATCGCCTCCGACGGCGACATCGAGGAGGGGGTGACGTCCGAGGCGTCGTCCCTGGCGGGCACCCAGAAGCTGGGCAACCTGACCGTCATCTACGACGACAACAAGATCTCGATCGAGGACGACACGACGATCGCGCTGTCCGAGGACACCGCGAAGCGCTACGAGGCCTACGGCTGGCACGTGCAGGTCGTCGAGGGCGGCGAGAACGTCGCCGGGATCCAGCAGGCGCTGGAGAACGCCAAGGCGGAGACCGAGCGCCCGTCGTTCATCCTGCTGCGCACGATCATCGGCTACCCGGCGCCGAACAAGCAGAACACCGGCGCGGCGCACGGCTCGGCCCTCGGCGCGGACGAGGTCGCGGAGGTCAAGCGCATCCTGGGCTTCGACCCGGAGCAGACCTTCGAGGTCGCCGGCGAGGTGCTGGAGCACACCCGCTCGGTGATCAAGCGCGGCGAGGCCGCCAAGTCGGAGTGGCAGGAGTCGTTCGACGCGTGGGCCGAGGCGAACCCGGAGCGCAAGGCGCTGCTGGACCGCCTGGTCGCCAACCAGCTGCCCGACGGCTGGGCCGACGCGCTGCCGTCGTGGGACCCGGACCCGAAGGGCGTCGCCACCCGCAAGGCGTCCGGCGAGGTGTTGAACTCGCTCAAGGACGTGCTGCCCGAGCTGTGGGGCGGCTCGGCCGACCTGGCCGAGTCGAACAACACCACGATGAAGGGCGTCGAGTCGTTCGGCCCGGAGTCGATCTCCACCAAGATGTGGAAGACCAGCCCGTACGGCCGCACGCTGCACTTCGGCGTCCGCGAGCACGCCATGGGCTCGATCCTCAACGGCATCGCGCTGCACGGCCCGACCCGCCCGTACGGCGGCACGTTCCTGGTGTTCAGCGACTACATGCGCCCGGCGGTCCGGCTCGCGGCGCTGATGAAGTCCCCGGTCGTCTACGTGTGGACGCACGACTCCATCGGCCTCGGCGAGGACGGCCCCACCCACCAGCCGATCGAGCACCTGGCCGCGCTGCGCGCCATCCCCGGCCTGACCGTCCTGCGGCCCGGTGACGCGAACGAGACGGCCGCCGCGTGGCGTGCCGTGATCGAGCACGCCGAGGGCCCGAAGGGCATTGCCCTGACCCGGCAGAACCTGCCGGTGCTGGAGGGCACCAAGGAGAAGGCCACCGAGGGCGTGGCCCGCGGCGGCTACGTGCTGGAGGGCGAGGGCGAGCCCGAGCTGATCCTCATCGCGACCGGCTCCGAGCTGCAGATCGCGGTGGAGGCGCGCAGGGTGCTCGAGGCCGAGGGCGTCGCCGCCCGGGTGGTGTCCATGCCGAGCATCGAGTGGTTCGACGCCCAGGACAAGACCTACCAGGAGCAGGTGCTGCCGTCGTCGGTGAAGGCGCGCGTGGTGGTCGAGGCGGGCATCGCCCAGCCGTGGCACCGGTTCGCGGGCGACGCGGGCGAGATCGTCTCCATCGAGCACTTCGGCGCCTCGGCCGACTACCAGACGCTGTTCCGCGAGTTCGGCTTCACCACCGAGAACGTCGTCGCGGCGGCCCGCCGATCGCTCGCCAAGGTCAAGTGACCGACAAGACTGCACGGGAGTTGACGAGATGAGCACCAATCCTCTGGCCGCGCTCAGTGACGCGGGCGTGTCGATCTGGCTGGACGACCTGTCGCGCGAACGGCTGAACACGGGCAACCTGGCCGGTCTGATCGCGGACAAGCACGTCACCGGCGTGACCACCAACCCGACGATCTTCGCCTCGGCCCTGGCCAAGGGCGCCGCGTACGACGAGCAGGTGCGCGAGCTGGTCGCGCGCGGCGCGGACACCGACGCGGCGGTCCGCGAGATCACCACCTCGGACGTCCGCCACGCGTGCGACCTGTTCCGCGACATCTACAACGCCACCGCCGGCGTCGACGGCCGCGTGTCGATCGAGGTCGACCCGCGGCTGGCCAACGACACCGAGGCCACCGTCGCCGAGGCGCTCGACCTGGCCAAGGCCGTCGACCGGCCGAACCTGCTGGTGAAGATCCCGGCCACGGTCGCGGGCCTGCCCGCGATCACCCGGGTGCTCGCGGAGGGCATCAGCGTGAACGTGACGCTGATCTTCTCCGTCGAGCGCTACCGGCACGTGATGGAGGCGTTCATCGCGGGCCTGGAGCAGGCCAAGGCGAACGGGCACGACCTGCACGGGCTCCACTCGGTCGCCTCGTTCTTCGTGTCCCGCGTGGACAGCGAGATCGACAAGCGGCTCGACGCGCTGGGCACCCCGGCCGCGGCCGAGCTGCGCGGCAAGGCGGCCATCGCGAACGCGGTGCTGGCCTACGCGGCCTACGAGGAGACGTTCCGCGGCGAGCGCTGGGAGGCGCTGGCCGCCGCAGGCGCCCGCGCGCAGCGCCCGCTGTGGGCGTCCACCGGGGTGAAGGACCCGCAGTACTCCGACACCCGGTACGTGGACCAGCTCGTGGTGGCCGACACGGTCAACACGATGCCGGAGAAGACCCTGCACGCGGTCGCGGATCACGGCAAGATCGAGGGCGACACGGTGACCGGGCGCGCGGCGCAGGCGCAGGAGGTCTTCGACGGGCTGGTGGAGGTCGGGATCGACCTCGACGACGTGTTCCTCGCGCTGGAGACCGAGGGCGTCGACAAGTTCGAGAAGTCCTGGGCCGAACTGCTCGAGACGGTCACCGGACAGCTGAACCAGGCCAAGGGCTGAGAGCCGAGAACGGGACAGGACTGACATGACCGAGGTGATCTCCGTGGAGATCGTCCGCACACCGAACCAGAACCAGGTCGACACCGTCATCGGTGACCTGGTCCGGGATTCGGCTCCGAGCAGGCTCACCGCCGGGGACGCCACCCTGTGGGGCGCCGACGCGGAGTCGGAGGCGTCCATCCGCCTGGCGTGGACGACGCTGCACGAGACGTCCCGCCCGCTGGTCGCGGAGATCACCGCGCTGCGCGACGAGCTGCTCGCCGAAGGCGTGGACCGCGTGGTCCTCGCCGGCATGGGCGGCTCGTCGCTCGCGCCCGAGGTGATCACCGGCACGGCGGGCGTGCCGCTGGTGGTGCTCGACACCACCGACCCCGGCCAGGTGGCCGAGGCGCTGGCGGGCGACCTGGAGCGCACGGTGGTGGTGGTGTCGTCCAAGTCGGGCGGCACCGTCGAGACCGACAGCCACCGGCGCATCTTCGAGGCCGCGTTCACCGCCGCGGGCATCGACGCGGCGTCGCGCATCGTCGTGGTGACCGACCCCGGCTCGCCGCTGGAGGCGGCGTCGCGGGAGGCCGGCTACCGCAAGGTGTTCCTGGCCGACCCGCACGTGGGCGGCCGGTACTCGGCGCTCACCGCGTTCGGACTGGTGCCCTCGGGCCTGGCCGGCGCGGACGTCGGCCGGCTGCTGGACGAGGCCGCCGCCGCCGCGCCGCTGGTGTCGGCCGACTCGGCGGACAACCCGGCGGTGGTGCTGGCCGCGACGTTCGCGGTGGCCCACGCGCACGGCGCGGAGAAGATCGTGTTCGCCGACACCGGCTCCGGCATCGCCGGGTTCGGTGACTGGGCCGAGCAGCTGATCGCGGAGTCGACCGGCAAGAACGGCACCGGCCTGCTGCCCGTGGTCGTCGAGGGGCCGGGCGCACCCGGTTTCGTGGACGCCCGCTCGGACGCCACGACCGTCGCGATCGGACCGGCCACCGGCTCGTCGTCGCTGTCGGTCGAGGGCTCGCTCGGCGCGCAGTTCCTGGTCTGGGAGTACGCGACCGCGCTGGTGGGCCGGGTGCTGGAGATCAACCCGTTCGACCAGCCCGACGTGGAGGCGGCGAAGAAGGCGGCCCGGTCGCTGCTGGACTCCCCCGCCGCGTCGACGGTCGAACCGGCCTTCGTGGACGGTCCCATCGAGGCCTACCCGAGCGAGGGCTGGCTGCCGGCGGACGTGAAGACGGTCGCGGAGGCGTTGCGGGTGCTCGTCGCCGCCGCGCCGGAGCACGGCTACCTGTCCGTGCAGGCCTACCTGGACCGGCTGGACGACGCGTCGTTCGCCCTCACCCGCGCGGAGCTGGCGCAGCGCTCGCACCTGCAGACCACGTTCGGCTGGGGTCCGCGGTTCCTGCACTCGACCGGCCAGTACCACAAGGGCGGCCACCAGAACGGCGTGTTCCTGCAGCTCACCGGCGCGTCCGAGACGCAGCTGGAGGTGCCGGGCAGGCCGTACGACCTCAGCACGTTGCAGTTGGCCCAAGCGCTGGGTGACGGCCAGGTGCTCGCCGAGCACGGCCGCCCCGTGCTGCGGCTGCACCTGACCGACCGCGTCGCCGGGCTCGCGCAGCTCGTCGAGGCGATCCAGGAGGACGGTTCGTGACCACTCCCCTCAAGCGCAACCCGCTGCGCGACGCCCGCGACAAGCGGCTGCCCCGCATCGCCGGGCCGTCCGGCCTGGTGATCTTCGGCGTGACCGGTGACCTGTCGCGCAAGAAGCTCATGCCGGCCATCTACGACCTGGCCAACCGCGGCCTGCTGCCGCCGGGCTTCGCGCTCGTCGGCTTCGCCCGCCGCGACTGGGCCGACCAGGACTTCATGCAGGTCGTGCACGACGCCGTCAAGGAGCACGCGCGCACGCCGTTCCGGCAGGAGGTCTGGAACCAGCTGGCCGAGGGCATCCGCTTCGTGCAGGGCACCTTCGACGACGACAGCGCGTTCGACTCGCTCGCCACGACGCTGTCGGACCTGGACCGCGACCGCGGCACCGGCGGCAACCACGCGTTCTACCTGTCGGTGCCGCCCAGCGCGTTCACCACGGTGGTCAACCAGCTCAAGCGCGCGGGCCTGGCCACGCCGCCGAGCGACAGGCCCGACCAGTGGCGCCGGGTGGTCATCGAGAAGCCGTTCGGGCACGACCTGAGCAGCGCGAAGCAGCTCAACAAGACCGTCAACGACGTCTTCCCCGAGGAGTCGGTGTTCCGCATCGACCACTACCTCGGCAAGGAGACGGTGCAGAACATCCTGGCGCTGCGCTTCGCCAACCAGCTCTACGAGCCCATCTGGAACGCCAACTACGTCGACCACGTGCAGATCACCATGGCCGAGGACATCGGCCTGGGCGGTCGCGCGGGCTACTACGACGGCATCGGCGCGGCCCGCGACGTGATCCAGAACCACCTGCTCCAGCTGCTCGCGCTGACCGCGATGGAGGAGCCGGTGTCGTTCCGGCCGAGCGACCTGCGCGCGGAGAAGGTGAAGGTGCTCTCCGCGACCCGGGCGATCGGGCCGTTCGACGAGACCACCGCCCGCGGCCAGTACACCGGCGGCTGGCAGGGCGGGCAGAAGGTGCCCGGCCTGCTGGAGGAGGGCGGGTTCGCCAAGGACTCGGTCACCGAGACCTACGCGGCCATCACCTGCGAGGTGAACACCCGCCGCTGGGCGGGCGTGCCGTTCTACCTGCGCACCGGCAAGCGCCTGGGCCGCCGCGTCACCGAGGTGGCCGTGGTGTTCAAGCGCGCGCCGCACCTGCCGTTCGACGACACCGCGACCGAGGAGCTGGGGCAGAACGCCCTGGTGGTGCGGGTGCAGCCGGACGAGGGCGTGACCATCCGGTTCGGGTCCAAGGTGCCGGGCAACTCGATGGAGGTCCGGGACGTCACGATGGACTTCGGCTACGGCCACGCGTTCACCGAGTCGTCCCCCGAGGCCTACGAGCGGCTGCTGCTCGACGTGCTGCTCGGCGAGCCGTCGCTGTTCCCGAAGAACGACGAGGTCGAGCTGTCCTGGGAGATCCTGGACCCCGTCCTCGACCACTGGGGCCGCCACGGCGCCCCGGAGAAGTACAAGGCAGGCACCTGGGGCCCCGCGTCAGCGGACGAGATGCTGGCCCGCACCGGCAGGCACTGGAGGCGTCCGTGATCATCGACCTGCCCTCGACGACCACGTCGCAGGTCAACAGCAAGCTCGTGCGGCTGCGCGAGGAAGGCGGCGCGGTCACCCTCGGCCGGGTGCTGACGCTGGTCATCGTGACCGACGACGGCACCAAGACCGAGGACGCCATCGACGCGGCCAACGACGCCAGCCGCGAGCACCCCTGCCGGGTGATCGTGGTGGCGCGCGGCGCGCGCAAGGCCGCTCCCCGGCTCGACGCGCAGATCCGCGTCGGCGGTGACGCGGGCGCGTCCGAGGTCGTCGTGCTGCGCCTGTACGGCGAGCTGGCGAACGAAGGCGCGTCGTGCGTCGTGCCGCTGCTGCTGCCGGACACCCCGGTGGTGGCGTGGTGGCCGAACGAGGCGCCCGCCGTGCCCGCCCAGGACCCGATCGGGCAGCTCGCGCAGCGGCGGATCACCGACGCGGCGGCGGAGAAGAACCCGATCCGGGCGCTGGAGCAGCGCAAGTCCGGCTACACGCCCGGTGACACGGACCTGGCGTGGACGCGGTTGACGCTGTGGCGGGCGATGCTCGCGTCGGCGTTCGACCTGCCGCCCTACGAGAAGGTCACCGAGGCCGAGGTCAGCGGCGAGAGCGACTCACCGTCGACGGACCTGCTGGCCGCGTGGCTCGCCGGGTGCCTGCGGGTGCCGGTGAAACGCCTGAAGGCCGCCCGCGGCGAGGGCATCGTGGACGTGCGGCTGGAGCGCCGGTCCGGTGTGGTGGAGCTGTCGCGCCCGGACGGCAAGGTCGGCACGCTGACCCAGGCGGGTCAGCCGGAGCGGCGGGTCGCGCTGCAGCGCCGCCAGGTGCGGGACTGCCTGGCCGAGGAGCTGCGCCGGCTCGACCCGGACGAGG
>NZ_JBFAAX010000099.1:15794-16846 GCF_040639995.1 Actinosynnema sp. NPDC023658
GTACGAGGCGGCGTTGCGGTCGCTGGGCAAGGTCGTGCGGGGTCGGACCACGCCGAAGGCCGCTGCCGCGCCCAAGGCTGCCGCCGCGCCGAAGGCCGCCGCGCCGCGCAAGCCCGCGCGGGCCGCGTCCGGTGCCACCAAGGCGAAGGCCGACGGCCAGGTCGACGGCTCGACGGGCGCGGAGGTCGAGGACCAGCCCGCCTCGGCCAAGACCGCGGCCGCCCCGGCGACGCCCGCGACCGTGGCCGCGCAGACCGAGCCGAAGGCCAAGGCCTAGGTGAAGGCGGCGGCCAAGTCCACGACGAAGTCGGCCAAGCCGGCGTCGAAGCCCGCCGACAAGCCGGCTGACAAGCCCGCGACCAAGGCGAAGGCGGGCTCGTGAGCCGTCCCGAGGTGGTCGTGCACCGTGACGGCGGCCTGCTGGCCGCCACCACGGCGGCCCGGCTGGTGACCAGCCTGGTCGACGCGCAGGCCGCCCGCGGGTCGGCGTCGCTCGTGCTGACCGGTGGTCGGACCGGCATCGCGGTGCTGGAGCAGGTGTGCGTCTCGCCCGCCCGTGACGCGGTGGACTGGACGCGAGTCGACCTGTACTGGGGCGACGAGCGGTTCCTGCCCGCCGGGCACCCGGACCGCAACGAGACCCAGGCGCGGGAGGCGTTGCTGGACCACGTGCCCGTGCCGGCGTCGCGGGTGCACGTCATGGAGCCGTCGGACGGGCGGTTCGGTGACGACCCGGAGGCCGCCGCGTCCGCCTACGCCGAGGCCATCGCCGTCGGCGGGGCGGTGCCGTCGTTCGACGTGTGCCTGCTCGGTGTCGGGGAGGAGGGGCACGTCGCCTCGATCTTCCCGGACTCCCCGGCCGTGCACGAGCGGGACCTCCCGGTCGTCGCGGTGCGCGACTGCCCCAAGCCGCCGCCGACCCGCGTCAGCCTCACCCTGCCCGCGATCCGCGCGGCGCGGGAGGTGTGGCTGATGACGACCGGTTCGGCGAAGGCCGCGGCCGTCGCCACCGGCCTGACCGACGCGGACGAGACCCAGCTCCCGGCCGCCGG
>NZ_JBFAAX010000100.1:0-16817 GCF_040639995.1 Actinosynnema sp. NPDC023658
CGGGTCGGTCGCGCCGGTGTCCGTGGGGCACACCGGCGCGGGGCTGCGGATGTCGTACGACTTCTCGCAGTCCACCGGCACCCGCACGGCGTACGCGATCCCGCCGCGGCCGATCGAGGTGCAGGGGCAACCGCTGGCCCTGGGCGCGTGGGTCCACGGGGGCGGTCGCGGCGAGTGGACGGCGTTCACCGTCACGGACGGCACGGGGCTCAGCCGGTCGCTCTACGGGCCGTACATCACCTGGACGGGGTGGCGCTACCTGGAGGTGCCGGTGCCGTCCGGTCTCGCGTTCCCCTTGCGGGTGAACAGGTTCTACACGATCGAGACCAAGGCGGACCGGCAGTACACCGGCGAGGTGCTGGTGGACGACATCGTCGCCAAGGTGCCGCCCGCGGTGGAGCTGCCGGTGGGGCAGGAGCCCGCGGACCGGTTCGTGGTGCAGGACGGCACCGTGGCCGACCGGCCGTGGCGGTTCGCCGTGATGTCCGACGCGCAGTTCGTGGCGCGTGCCCCGGACAGCGACCTGGTGCGCGCGGCCAGGCGGACGTTGCGCGAGGTCAAGGCGCAGCGGCCGGACTTCCTGGTGGTGAACGGCGACTTCGTGGACGAGGCGTCGCCCGCGGACCTGGCGCTGGCGCACCGGGTGCTGACCGAGGAGCTGGGCGACGAGCTGCCCTGGTACTACGTGCCGGGCAACCACGAGATCATGGGGCCGGGCACGATCGACAACTTCCGGCGCGAGTTCGGGGCGACCAACCGGGTCTTCGACCACAAGGGCACCCGGTTCGTGCTGCTGGACTCGTCGACCGGCACGGTGCGCGGCGGCGGGTTCGACCAGGCCGTGATGCTGCGCGACGCGTTGCGCGACCACGGGAGCGTGCAGTCGGTCGTGGTGGTGGAGCACCACCCGCCGCGCGACCCGACGCCGACCAGGGCCAGCCGGCTGTCCGACCGGCTGGAGGCCGACGCGGTCGAGGACTGGCTGGCCGAGTTCCGGCGCACGACCGGCAAGGGGGCGGCGTTCATCGGTGCGCACGTGGGGCTGTTCCACGCGTCGCGGGTCGACGGCGTGCCGTACCTGGTCAACGGCAACTCGGGCAAGGCCCCGGCGGGTGAGGCGGGCCGCGGCGGCTTCACCGGCTGGACGATGCTGGGCGTGGACCCCCGTGCGGGTGACGACTGGCTGGCCGCCGAGATCCGTCCCCACGTGGACGACCTCACCGTGCAGGTGCCCGCGACGGTCCGGGTGGGCTCCCCGGTCACCGTGACGGCCACCCTCACCCAGGGCTCCCGGCAGGTCCCGGTCGCCTACCCGGTCTCGATGGACTGGTCCGCGTCCCCGGACGTGCACATCGGTCCGGCCTCCGGCCTGCGCCCGTGGCACGTCGCGTGGCTGGACCCGGCGACCGGCACCCTGACGGCCCTGCGCCCCGGCCACCCCACCCTGACCCTGACCGTCAACGGCACCACCCGGCACACCACCCTGACCACCACCCTCCTCTAACCCCGAAGCGCGAGAGTCCTACCTCCACGTCGCGAGAGTCCTACGTCCACGCACCCCGAGTTCAACGCTCAGAGCAGGCGACCCGTGCGCTGAGCGTTGAACTCAGGTGCTGTGAACGTAGGACTCTCGGCGCGCGAACGTAGGACTCTCGGCGCGCGAACGTAGGACTCTCGGCGCGCGAAGGTAGGACTCTCGGGTCAGAAGGGGGTGTTGGTGGTGGCGCGTTCGCGCAGGGAGGTCGGTGGGCGGAAGCGCTCGCCGTAGGTGTCGGCCAGGTAGTCCGCCCGCTCCACGAACCCGGTCAGCCCGTAGGAGTTGACGAACTGGACGGTGCCACCGCTCCACGGCGCGAACCCGAACCCGAACACGCTGCCCACGTTCGCGTCACCGATCGACGTCAGCACGCCCTCGTCCAGGCACCGCACCGTCTCCAGCGACTGGATGAACAGCAACCGGTCCTCGACGTCCTGCTCCGTCACGCCCGCGTCGGCCCGCGCGTACCGCGCCAGCCCCGGCCACAGGAACTTCCGGCCGCCCTCCGGGTACTCGTAGAACCCGGCGCCGCCGGACTTGCCCGTGCGACCCTCCGCGACCAGCTCCTCCAGCACCTTGAACGCCGGGTGGTCGCCCAGCGCCCCCGCCACCGCCGGGTCGTCGGCCAACGTCTGGTCCCGGATCTTCAGCTGCAGCGTCAACGTCACCTCGTCGGACACCGCCAGCGGCCCCACGGCCATGCCCGCCCGCCGGGCCACGTTCTCGATCAACGCGGGCGACACGCCCTCCGCGACCATCGACACGGCCTCGGTCACGTACGTGCCGAACGTCCGGGACGTGTAGAAGCCGCGGCTGTCGTTGACCACGATCGGCGTCTTGCCGATCTGCAGCACGTAGTCGAACGCCCGCGCCAGCGTCTCGTCCGACGTCTTCTCGCCGCGGATGATCTCCACCAGCCGCATCTTCGGCACCGGCGAGAAGAAGTGCAGCCCGATGAACCGACCGGGGTCGCCCACCGCGGACGCCAGCCCGGTGATCGGCAGGGTGGACGTGTTCGACGCGATCACCGCGTCCGGCAGCGCCGCCGCCTCGGCCGCGGGCAGCACCTTGTTCTTCAGCTCGCGGTTCTCGAACACCGCCTCGATGACGAGGTCGCAGCCCGCCAGGTCGGCGTCGGAGTCGGTCGGCGTGATGCCCGGCGTGTCACCGGCGCCGCGCCGCGCGGCCTCCAGCGTCACGTCCTTGAGCACCACCTCGATGCCGGCCTTCGCGCTGACCTCCGCGATGCCCGCGCCCATCATGCCCGCGCCGAGCACGCCGACCTTCGTCACCTTCGACCGCTCGACGCCCGACGGCCGCGACCCGCCGCCGTTGATCTCGTTCAGCTGGAACCAGAACGTGTTGATCATGTTCTTCGAGACCTGGCCGGCGGCCAGCTCCACGAAGTACCGCGCCTCGATCCGCAACGCGGTGTCGAAGTCCACCAGCGCGCCCTCGACGGCGGCGGCCAGGACCTTCTCCGGCGCCGGGTACACGCCGTGCGTCTTCTTCCGCAGCACGGCGGGAGCGGCGGCGAGCAGCCCGTACAGGTTCGGATCGCCCACCCGCACGTCGGGCACGACGTAGCCGGGCTCGTCCCACGGCTGCTTCGGCGCCGGGTTCGCCTTGATCCACGCCCGCGCCTTGGCGACCAGCTCCTCGCGCGACGACGCCAGCTCGTGCACGATCCCGGCCTGCAACGCCCGCGCCGGGCGCAGCTGCTTGCCCTCCATCAGCAGCGGCAACGCCGGCTGCACGCCCAGCAGCCGCACCATCCGGGTCACGCCGCCACCGCCGGGCAGCAGGCCCAGCGTCGCCTCGGGCAGGCCGAGCTTGATCCGGTCGTCGTCCAGCGCGACCCGGTGGTGGCAGGCCAGCGCGATCTCCAGGCCGCCGCCCAGCGCGCTGCCGTTGATCGCCGCGACCACCGGCTTGCCCAGCAGCTCCAGCCGCCGCAGCTGGGCCTTGATCTCCTCCAGGAACCCGAGCGCCTCGGCCGCGTTCTCCGGGGTGATCTTCACCAGCACGTTCAGGTCGCCCCCGGCGAAGAACGTCTTCTTGGCCGACGTCAGCACCACGCCGGTGATGTCGTCGCGCGAAGCCTCCAGGCGGGTGACCGCCTCGCCCATGGCCTCGTGGTACTCGGCGTTCATCACGTTCGCCGAGCCGGACATGTCCATCGTGAGGGTGACGATCCCCTCGTCGTCCCGCTCGAAGTGGATAGCCATCAGACCCTCTCGATGATCGTCGCGATGCCCATGCCGCCGCCCACGCACAGCGTGGCCAGACCCCGCCGCAGGTCCCGGCGCTCCAGCTCGTCGAGCAGGGTGCCGAGGATCATGCAGCCGGTCGCGCCGAGGGGGTGGCCCATCGCGATCGCGCCGCCGTTGACGTTGACCTTGTCGTCGGGCAGGTCCAGCTCCCGCTGGAACTTCAGCACCACCGACGAGAACGCCTCGTTGATCTCGAACAGGTCGATGTCCTCGACGGTCAGCCGGGCCTTGTCCAACGCCTTGCGCGCGGCCGGCGCGGGACCGGTCAGCATGATCGTGGGCTCGCTGCCGACGACCGCGGTCGCGATGATCCGCGCGCGGGGCGTCAGGCCGAGCTCGCGGCCGGTGCGGGCGTTGCCGATCAGCATCGCCGCCGCGCCGTCCACGATCTGCGACGAGTTGCCCGGGGTGTGGACGTGGTCGATGCGCTCCACCGTCGGGTACCGGTCGATGGCCACCGCGTCGAAGCCCAGGTCGCCGTGGAACGCGAAGCTCGGCTTGAGGTTGCCCAGGGCCTCCAGCGTCGTCTCCGGGCGGATCGCCTCGTCGTGGTCGAGCACGACCGAGCCGTTCTGGTCGACCACGGCCACCAGCGACCGGTCGAAGTAGCCCTTGTCGCGCGCCAGCGTGGCCCGCTGCTGCGAGCGCAGCGCGTAGGCGTCCACGTCCTCGCGGCTGAACCCCTCCAGCGTGGCGATGAGGTCCGCGCTCACGCCCTGCGGCACGAAGTTGGTCGCCATGTTGGTCTCCGGGTCGGCCATCCACGCGCCGCCGTCCGAGCCCATCGGCACCCGCGACATCGACTCGACGCCGCCCGCCACCACCAGGTCCTCGAACCCGGACGCCACCTTGGCCGCGGCCAGGTTCACCGACTCCAGGCCCGACGCGCAGAACCGGTTGAGCTGCACGCCGGCGGGACACAGGTCCCACCCGGCCGCCAGCACCGCCGTGCGGGCGATGTCCGCGCCCTGCTCACCGACCGGTGACACGACCCCGAACACCACGTCGTCCACCACCGACGTGTCCAGGTCGTTGCGCCGCGCCAGCGCCGCGAGCACCCCGGAGGCGAGGGTGATCGGCTTGACGCTGTGCAGCGAACCGCGCTTTCCCCTGCCACGCGGTGTGCGCACCGCGTCGAAGATCAAGGCTTCGCTCATGTACTCAACGGTAGGCACCGCGCCGCGATCTGCCCATGACCGCGCGAGGTGACTTATTAGCTCAGCACCTTGTCCATGATCTCGCCGTCGCCGGCGAAGCCCAGGCGGACGTAGAGCCGCCGTGCCGGCTCGTTGCCCCGGAACACCCGCAGCTGCACCCGCGCCCACCCCTCCTCCCGGGCCCACGCCACCACGTCGGCCACCAGCGCCTCCCCGACGCCCTGCCGGCGGAACTCCGGCTTCACCCACATGGAATAGAGGTAGAGCACGTCCGGGTGAACCTCGTGCGGCACACCGGCGACGAGCCCGACCGGTCCGGACTCCTCGGCCACCACCTTCACCCCGTGGTCCGACCCGAGCAGCTCCCGCCACCGCGCCTCGTCGAACCGGCTCTCCAGGGCGAGCGTCGACCCGAAGGCCTCGGGATCGCTGCTCAACGCGGTCAGCCGGATGTCACGCCACGTCGCCCAGTCCGCGGGCCCGAGCCGCCGAAGTCGCATGCCCCCAGTCTTCCGCAGACATCCTGACATTTGCGCTCACGAACTGCGGCCACCCTGGGGTGCTGCGGTCATGGCGGTGGGATCCGGTCGGTGGGAACGTCGACACCATGCCTACTCGCCGTTCCGCATGGATGACCGGGGACCTGGACCAGCTGCGCGAGCTGGCCCGCACGTTCTTCGCGAAGGAGGTCGTCCCGCACCAGGAGCGCTGGGCCGAGCAGAAGCAGGTGGACCGGGGCTTCTGGAACAAGGCCGGTGAGCTGGGCCTGCTGTGCCTGTCGATCCCCGAGGAGTACGGCGGTGGCGGCGGCACGTTCGCGCACGAGGCCGTGCTGCTGGAGGAGCAGGCGTGGTGCGGCGACAGCTCGTGGGGCAACAGCGTGCACAGCGGGATCGTCGCCCACTACATCAACTCCTACGGCACGGACGAGCAGAAGCGGCGCTGGCTGCCGGGGATGGCGTCCGGCGAGTACGTCGGCGCGATCGCCATGTCCGAGCCCGGCGGCGGCTCCGACCTGCAGAACATCAAGACCCGGGCGCTGCGGGACGGTGACGAGTACGTCCTGTCGGGCTCGAAGACGTTCATCACCAACGGCGTGCAGGCCGACCTGGTGATCGTCGTCGCCAAGACCGACCCGAGCCAGGGCGCGACCGGCATCTCCCTGCTGGTCGTGGAGACCGCGCAGGCGCCGGGGTTCCGCCGCGGCCGGGTGCTGGACAAGGTCGGGATGAAGGGCCAGGACACCGCCGAGCTGTTCTTCGACGACGTCCGCGTGCCCGCGGCGAACCTGCTCGGCACCGGCGAGGGCCAGGGGTTCATCCAGTTGATGCAGCAGCTGCCGCAGGAACGGCTGATCATCGCGGTGGCGTCGGTGGCGGGCATCGAGGCGGCGGTGGACCTCACCCTGGCCTACGTCAAGGACCGCACGGCGTTCGGCCGGGAGCTGATCAAGTTCCAGAACACCCGGTTCAAGCTGGCCGAGTGCGCCACCGAGGCGCGCGTGACCAGGGCGTTCGTCGACCAGTGCGTGCAGGACCACCTGGAGGGCCGGCTGGACGTGCCCACCGCGGCCATGGCCAAGTGGTGGTCCACCGAACGGCTCTGCCAGGTGGTCGACGAGTGCGTGCAGCTGTTCGGCGGCTACGGCTACATGACGGAGTACCCGATCGCGCGCGCGTGGGCGGACGCGCGCGTGCAGAAGATCTACGGGGGCACGAACGAGATCATGAAGGAAATCATCGCGAGGTCCCTCTAGTGCCGGGGCCGCTGGAGGGGCTGAAGGTCGTCGAGCTGGCCGGGCTCGCGCCGGGGCCGTTCGGCTGCATGGTGCTGGCCGACCTGGGCGCGTCGGTGGTCCGGGTGGACCGGGTAGGTGGCACGCCCGGTTCGACCAGCGCAGGGGTGCCGCTGCTGGGGCGCGGGCGGCGGTCGATCGGCGTGGACGTGCGCCGACCCGAGGGCGCCGAGCTGGTGCTCCGGCTGGTCGCGGAGTCGGACGTGCTGGTCGAGGGCTACCGGCCGGGCGTGGTGGAGCGGCTGGGCATCGGCCCGGCGCAGTGCCTGGCCCGCAACCCGCGGCTGGTCTACGGGCGGATGACCGGGTGGGGCCAGGACGGGCCGCTGGCCGACCGCGCCGGGCACGACATCAACTACATCGCGGTGGCGGGCGCGCTGGAGCCGATCGGCCGGGCGGGTGCGCCGCCGACCGTGCCGCTCAACCTCATCGGTGACTTCGGCGGCGGCGGGCTGCTGCTGGCGATGGGCGTGCTGGCGGCGCTCTACGAGCGGGAGCGGTCCGGGCGCGGGCAGGTGGTGGACGCGGCCATGGTCGACGGCGCCGCGCTGCTGACGACGTTCGTGCACGGGATGTCGTCGATGGGCGCCTGGCCCGGCGGCCGCGGGGAGAACCTGCTGGACGGCGGTGCGCCGTTCTACGACGTCTACGAGGCGGCGGACGGCCGGTTCGTCAGCGTCGGGGCGCTGGAGGAGAAGTTCTACGACGAGCTGCTCGCGGTGCTCGGGCTGGCCGACGCCGGGCTGCCGGGGCGGCACGACCCGGCCAACTGGCCGGAGCTGCGGTCCCGCATCGCCGCGGCGGTCGCCACCCGGACGAGGGACGAGTGGGCGGCGCTGGCCGAGGGGACCGACGCGTGCCTCGCGCCCGTGCTGGCACCGGGCGAGGCGCCCGCGCACGTGCACAACGCGCGGCGGGGGACGTTCGTCGAGGTGGGCGGGGTGGCGCAGCCGGCGCCCGCGCCCCGGTTCGGTCGGACTCCCGCCGGGACACCGGGCCCGCCGCCCGCGGTGGGGGAGCACACGGCCGAGGTGCTGGCCGAGCTGGGACTGGGGCCGGACGAGGTGGCCGGGCTGCGGCGGGCCGGGGTGGTCGGCTGAGCCGTCGCGCCCCGCGTGATCCGCCTCGCGTCGACGGGCCCAGGTGGACAGGGCCGGGTGGACGGGGCCGGGCGAACGGGGACCGGGTGCACCGGCTCGGGTGAACTTCGGGTGAACCGGCTGGGTGTGAACGGGCCCGCGCGTGATCGAAAAGAGGGCGCGAGAAATCACCTGATGGGGTACTGGAAATGAGTGGCGGCCGACATCGGCCTTTGTCACGCTCGGTGCGTGCTCCGGCGCAATCAGGTGATGGGCTGTGAAGGATGACGGTGTCGCTGCACCTCGGTGTCCGTGCCAGGGGGGTGGGCGAGTGCCCGTACCTTGGTGATCGGCGGGACCGCAGGTCCCCTTGATCGTCCGATCGGGTGACAGCAGGCAGGGTTCAAGCATGTCTGCGTGGCCGATCCTGCGACCGGTCGAGCGATGGCGGCGGGTTCGATCGTCATCGTCCGGGTGAATGGGGGACCATGACGGTCGACACGACCGGAGCGGCGCTCGGCCGCCCTGCCCAGTGACACGGACGGAGACCGATCAGTGAACGTCAAGAAGGTGGTGACACTGGCGGCGGTCGCGCTGGTGCTGTTCCTCCTGATCACCCGGCCGAACGAGTCCGCCGAGGCGGTGCGGACCGCGCTCGGGTGGCTGCAGTCCGGCGCGGAGTCGATCATCACCTTCGTCCGCAGCCTCTTCGGCTAGGGGCGCCGGGCCGACCCCGCCGAACTCCGCTCAATGCGGTCACGAGGGGTGACCATGCACCCTGGCGGTTGCACCGTACGGGTGGAATGAGGGCTATAACGCCCTGGTAACAGGGTTTTGGACAAACCAGGGTCTAGCGGTTGTCGTTAGCCGCTAATACGGTGCGTCGCATTGGCTGATCTTCGACCGATGAGGAGGCAGAATGGTCGAGGACTCCGGAGTCGACGAGCTGTTGCGGCAGTGGGCGGCTGAGCGCTCGGACGACGCCGAGCTGCAGGAGGTGAACCGGATCAAGGACGCGTGGCTCGCGGAAGCCCCGCCGTCCGCGCCGGGGATCCCGGTGCAGCGGGCGAATGGCGGTCCCCGCGGCCTGGTGAAGGTCGAGTCCGCGGATCCGGCGTACGTGACGGCGATGCGGAAGCGGGCGCCCGAGGTGCCCGAGGTCCTGCTCGCGGCCGCCGCCAGCTACTGGCAGCTGGTGGGCGACCTGTCCGAGGCGGAGCTGTGGTGGGACGCGGGCATCAGCCCGTTGGACCAGCGCGCTCTGGACTACCGGGCGGCCGGGCTCACGCCCGCCGACCTCGGTCGTCGCCTCGGCCCGATGACGGTGCTCCAGCACCTGCGTCGGGGTAGCGCGGCGGCCTGGTGCGTGGCCAGGTTGCAGAGGCAACGCCGGGACGGCGTGGCCTAGGTCCGACGAAGTCGGGGCGGGCTCCTGCGGTCGAGGAGCCCACGCCTTGAGGGGCGGGCTCCTGCGCGGGGAGCCCCAGCCCGCGGGAACGCACGAAGTACTCTTGAGCCGTGCGACGCCTCATCACCCCCAAGCGGCTGGCCGTCGCGGCCCTCTGCGTGGCGTCGCTGGTCGTGTGCTGCGGCCTGGCCTACTGGCAGTGGGAGCGCTTCTCCGAGGCCGGTGGCACGTTCCAGAACCTCGGTTACGTCTTCCAGTGGCCGCTGTTCGGCCTCTTCCCCGCGTTCGTGGTGTGGCGCATGGTCAGGCTGGAGTCGCGCCGCAAGGCCGAGGCCGCCACGTCCGGGACCGCGCCGCACGCCGCCCCCGACGCTCCACCGCACGCCGCTCCCGAGCCTGCGCCGCACGTCGCAACCGACGTTGCGCCGCACGCCGCTCCCGGTGCCGACGAGGTCGCCCCGGAGCCGGTGGCCGTGCCGTCGCAGCCGGTCGTTACCGTTGAGCCCGTCAGAGCACCCGCGGCGGACGACGAGGACGAGGAGCTGGCGGCCTACAACCGCATGCTCGCCGCCCTCCACGCGCGGGACCAGCGGTGAAGCGAAGGTAGGGCGATGAGCGGCGCGTTGAGCAGGTTCCGGTTCATGGCTTACGTGGTCGGTGTCGGCCTCCTGCTGCTCGTGGTCGCCATGATCGCCAAGTACGCGGGCGGCAACGCGGGCATGGTGCGGGTCGTCGGCCCGGTGCACGGCTTCCTCTACGCGGTCTACCTGGTGCTCACCGTCGACCTCGCGCTCAAGGCCCGCTGGTCGATCAAGGGGACCGTCCTGGTGCTGCTCGCGGGCACGATCCCGTTCGTGTCGTTCTACGCCGAGCGCAAGGTGGTCGAGAGCGTCCGGGCCGAGAAGGGCCTGTGACCGGGGTTGACCCCGCCCGCCGGGCACCCCTAGCGTCTGGCGGTACCAACTGAACACGGCCGTCGATGTCGCGCGGGAGAGTCCCCGATCGGGGCGCCGAAGGAGCAACTCCTCCCCGGAATCTCTCAGGCACAGCTACCGCGCGACGAAGGCAACTCTGGAAAGCAGGCGTGCCCGGTGCGCCTCGCCCACGGTGCAAGCCGCCCTCACCCGGTGGCGAAGCTCTCAGGCTCATGACAGAGGGGGAGGCTCTCTCGACGAGGAGTCTCCGGTGGACCGTGTCATCCTTCACCCGTGTAGTTCCCGGACTGGCCAGCGCCCGCCGACCCGACCGGTCGGCCCCGCCGCCACGTCCGCACCCAGGGAGGACCCCGCCTGATGGAAAGCCGCCGCACGCCCCTGCACGCCGAGCACGAGGCGCTGGGGGCCATGTTCACCGACTTCGCGGGCTGGCGGATGCCGCTGCGCTACGACAGCGAGCTGGCCGAGCACCACGCGGTGCGCACGTCGGCGGGCCTGTTCGACCTGACCCACATGGGTGAGATCGTGCTCACCGGCCCGGAGGCGGGCGCCGCGCTCGACCACGCCCTCGTCGGCCACGCGTCCGCGATCGGCGTCGGCCGCGCCCGCTACACGATGATCTGCGAGGCAGACGGCGGCGTCATCGACGACCTGATCGTGTACCGCCTCGACCCCGCCGCGCCCTCCGCTGGGGAACGCACGTCGGCCGATTCCAACGCGCCCTCCGCTGGGGAACGCACGTCGGCCGATTCCAATGCGCCCTCCGCTGGGGAACGCACGTCGGCCGGCGACGCCGAGTACCTGGTCGTCGCGAACGCCTCCAACGCCGCCGTGGTGCACGAGGCGCTGGTCGAGCGGGCCAAGGGCTTCGACACCTCGGTCGAGGACAGGTCCACCGACTACGCGCTGCTCGCCGTGCAGGGCCCGAAGGCCACCGCGATCCTCGCCGGCCTCACGCCCACCGACCTCGGCACCGTGAAGTACTACGCCTCCTACCCGACCGAGGTGGCGGGCAAGCCGGTGCTGCTGGCCCGCACCGGCTACACCGGCGAGGACGGCTTCGAGCTGTTCGTCGCGCCGGACGACGCCGCGCACGTCTGGCAGGCGCTGCTGGAGGCGGGCCGGCCGCACGACCTCAGGCCCGCGGGTCTCGGCTGCCGCGACACGCTCCGGCTGGAGGCGGGCATGCCGCTGTACGGCAACGAGCTGGGCCGCGACCGCACGCCGTTCCACGCGAACCTCGGCCGGGTGGTGAAGCTCGACAAGCCGGGCGACTTCGTCGGCCGCGACGCGCTGGCCGCCACCGCCGAGCAGGGCGTGGACCAGGTCCTGGTCGGCCTCAAGACCACCTCCCGCCGCGCGCCCCGGCACGGGTACCCGGTGCTGGACGCGGCGGGCGAGCGGATCGGTGAGGTGACCAGCGGCGCGTTGTCACCGACCCTCGGGTACTCGGTGGCGATGGCGTACGTCGCCGTCGGCAGCACCGAGCCCGGCACCGCGCTGTCGGTGGACGTCCGGGGCAAGCACGAGCCGGTCGAAGTCGTCGCACTGCCCTTCTACAAGCGAACCAGCTAAGGGAGAGACCCACACATGTCCGAGCACTTCAACACCTCCCTCGCGGAGTTCGACCCCGAGGTCGCGGACGCCGTCGCCGCCGAGCTGCACCGGCAGCAGAGCACGCTGGAGATGATCGCCTCGGAGAACTTCACGCCGGTGTCGGTGCTCCAGGCGCAGGGCTCGGTGCTGACGAACAAGTACGCCGAGGGCTACCCCGGCCGGCGCTACTACGGCGGCTGCGAGAACGTCGACGTCATCGAGCGGCTGGCGATCGAGCGGGTCAAGGCGCTGTTCGGCGCGGGCTTCGCCAACGTGCAGCCGCACTCGGGCGCGCAGGCCAACGCGTGCGCGATGTTCGCCCTGCTCCAGCCGGGCGACACGATCCTGGGCCTCGACCTCGCGCACGGCGGCCACCTCACCCACGGCATGCGGATCAACTTCTCCGGCAAGCTCTACAACGTGGTGCCCTACCACGTGTCGGAGTCCGACGGCCGGGTCGACATGGCCGAGGTCGAGCGGCTCGCGGTCGAGCACCGGCCGAAGCTGATCGTGGCCGGCTGGTCGGCCTACCCCCGTCAGCTCGACTTCGCGGAGTTCCGCCGGATCGCGGACGCCGTGGGCGCGTACCTGATGGTGGACATGGCGCACTTCGCCGGGCTGGTGGCGGCCGGGCTGCACCCGAGCCCGGTGCCGCACGCGCACGTCGTGACGACGACCACGCACAAGACGCTCGGCGGTCCGCGCGGCGGGGTGATCCTGACCAACGAGGCCGACCTGGCGAAGAAGATCAACTCGGCGGTGTTCCCCGGTCAGCAGGGCGGTCCGCTGGAGCACGTGATCGCGGGCAAGGCGGTGGCGTTCAAGCACGCCGCGTCGCCCGAGTTCGTCGACCGGCAGCGGCGCACGGTCGAGGGCGCGAAGATCCTCGCGGAGCGGCTGTCGCAGCCCGACGCGGCGCAGGCGGGTGTGAAGGTGCTCACCGGCGGCACGGACGTGCACCTCGTGCTGGTCGACCTGGTGGCGTCCGAACTGGACGGCAAGCAGGCCGAGGACCGGCTGCACGAGGTCGGGATCACGGTCAACCGCAACGCGGTGCCGAACGACCCGCGCCCGCCGATGGTGACCTCCGGCCTGCGCGTCGGCACGCCCGCGCTGGCCACGCGCGGGTTCGGCCCGGCGGACTTCACCGAGGTGGCGGACATCATCGCGGCGGCGCTGCAGCCGTCGCCGGACCTGGCGGAGCTGCGGTCGCGGGTCGAGGTGCTGGCCGCCAAGCACCCGCTGTACCCGACGCTGTGACGCAGGCGCCTGTGACGCGAGCGACTGTGACGCGAGCGCCTGTGACGGACGCGCCTGTGAAGGGCGCCACGAAATAGGCGTGGCCCACCGGAGGTTGTCCCGAACGCCACACGCGTACGGGACAACCGAAAGAGGCACCATGACCGCGACACTGGACACGTTGGCGTTGCCGACCGAGGCGCAGGACCTGCTGTTCCGCGAGGCCCGGACGGCGAACGCGTTCACCGACGAGCCGGTGACCGACGAGCAGCTCCGCGACGTCTACGACCTCGTCAAGTGGGGCCCGACGGCGATGAACAGCCAGCCGCTGCGCGTGCTGTTCGTGCGCGGCCAGGAGGCCAAGGCCCGCCTCGCCCCGCACATGGCGGAGGGCAACCGGGCCAAGACGCTCGCCGCACCGGTGACCGCCGTCCTGACCGCCGACACCGACTTCCACGAGCACCTGGGTCGGACGTTCCCGCACTACCCGGGCGCCAAGGCGGCGTTCGCGGACGACGCCCGGCGTGCCGAGGCGGCGAAGACCAGCGCGCTGCTGCAGGTCGGCTACTTCATCGTCGGCGTGCGCGCGGCCGGTCTCGCCGCGGGCCCGATGAGCGGCTTCGACGCCGAGGGCGTGCGCGACGAGTTCTTCGCGGACACCGCCGAGCTGCCCCTGGTGATCGTGAACATCGGCCACCCGGACCACTCCGGCACCCACCCGCGCAACCCGCGCCTGGACTACGCCGACGTCGTCCGCACCGTCTGACGGCCCGCCGCCGGTCCGACCGGCCCGCCGGGCCCGTCGTCCCCGCGCTGTCCGGCTGCACAACGCCCAAACCCCCCGGCCAACCCCAGGCCGGGGGATCAGGGCGTTCCACAGTGGACAACGGCTAGGCGGCGGGCGCGGTCACCCCCGGGGGCAGGCACTCCACGTTGCGCTTGCCGTTGGGCTGCACCACGAACCAGGTGCCGCCGACACCCTGGCCCTGCCACTTGCCCGGCGCCTCGTCCTTCGAGTACGTGTACAGCGGCCACCCGGCCAGGGTCACCTGCTCGGTCCCGTCCGAGCGCTTCACCGTCGACACGAGCGCGGGGTCCACGCCTTGCAGCTGCGGCGTCCCGTCGGACAGCACCGGGGGCCACGTCTCGGCGCACTGACCCTCGCAGTTGGACTTCGCCGGCTTCGGCGTGTCCTTGTCGAACCGGTACAGCGTGCGACCGTCGCCGTCCTGCACGACCTCGCCCATCTTCGGCACGGTCTTGCCCACCAGGGTGACCTGCGGGCCGGACGGCGCGGGCGCGGCCTGACCGTCCGGCGCGTCCACGGCGGGCGCGTCGGCGGCTGCGGCCTCTTCGCTGGTCGGAGGGGCCAAGGGCGCCTGCACGTCGCCGTAGTCGCCCGGGGCCGCGGCACCCACCTGCTCGGTCTGCGCGACCGTCCTGCCCTGCAGGCCGGTGGCGTTGGAAGTCCACATGACAAGCGCGAGCACGGCTGCCATGCCGCCCGCGACGGCGACGGCGATGCGGTTTCGTCGGATCACACTCACTCCTCCTTGGTCCGTCAATCGCTCCACCGACGACTACGGCCCTCCCCCCGGTGCGGTTCAGCGCAGCCGAAGACGTGAACCAAGACAGGGGTCGCCGTAGGGTGGCCCGGTGGGCAACGAGATCTCCTTCCCGCGCCAGCAGGCGCGCACCCAGCGGTTCACCCTCGGCGCACCGCGGAACTTCACCGTGGCGCCGGACGGCGCGAAGGTGTACTTCCTCCGCACCGCCACGGCCACGAGCCGGGCGAACGGCCTGTGGGCGTTCGACACCGCCACCCGCACCGAGACGCTGCTGGCCGACCCCGGCACCCTGCTGACCGACCCGGAGGACCTGTCCCCGGAGGAGCGGGCACGCCGCGAGCGCACCCGTGAGCAGGCCGCGGGCATCGTCGGCTACGCCACCGACGGCGCCGCGCGGCAGGCGGTGTTCACGTTGTCCGGCAGGCTGTTCGTGGTGGAGACGGCCACCGGAGCCGTCCGTGAGCTGCCGGTCGCCGGCGCGGCCATCGACCCGCGCCTCGACCCCACCGGGCGCAAGGTCGCCTACGTGGCCGGCGGCGTGCTGCACGTCGTCGACCTGGGCACCGGCGCGGACCGCGTCGTCGCGGAACCGGACGGGCCGGACGTCACCTGGGGCCTGGCGGAGTTCATCGCGGCCGAGGAGATGAGCCGCTACCGGGGTTACTGGTTCTCCCCGGACGGCGAGCGGGTGCTCGCGGCCCGCGTGGACAACGCGCCCGTGCCGCGCTGGCACATCGCGGACCCGGCCAACCCCGGCACGCCCGCCACCGAGATCGCCTACCCGGCCGCGGGCGAGGCCAACGCCGTCGTCGGGCTCGCCGTGCTCGGTGCCGGTCGCACCGACGTGACGTGGGACGCCGAGGCGTTCCCGTACCTGAACTCGGTGTCGTGGACGTCGCACGGCAAGCCGTTGCTCCAGGTCCAGTCGCGCGACCAGCGCCGGGTGCTCGTGCTGGCGGTGGACGTCGAGACCGGCGCCACCGAGGTGGTGGCCGACGACACCGACCCGCACTGGCTGGAGATCGTGCCGGGCACGCCGCGCTGGACGCCCGACGGCCACCTGCTGCGCGTGCGGCCGATCGGTGGCGCGAACCGGCTCGTGGTGGGCGACCGGCCGTGGACGCCGGACGGGTTCCAGGTCCGGGCGGTGCTCGACGTGGCCGAGGACGGCGTGCTGGTCACCGCGTCCACCGACGACCCGACGCAGACCCACGTGTACCTGGTGGCCGAGGGCGGCGTCACGCGCCTGTCCACTGAGGACGGTGTACACGGCGCGACGCGGGCCGGTGGCGTGCTGGTGCTGTCACGGTCCGCGATGGACCACTTCGGCGCCGAGGTGACCGTGTCGACCGGCGGCACGACCGGCACGATCGGCACGTTCGCGGAGACGCCCGTGCTGACGCCGGAGGTGCGGTTGCTGACCGTGGGGGAGCGCGACCTGAGGGCGGCGCTGCTGTTCCCGCGCGGCCACGTGCCGGGCACGAAGGTGCCGGTGCTGCTCGACCCGTACGGCGGTCCGCACGCGCAGCGGGTGGTGTCCGCGCGCAACGCCTACCTCACGTCGCAGTGGCTGGCCGACCAAGGCTTCGCGGTCCTCGTCGTGGACGGCCGCGGCACGCCCGGTCGTGGCCCGGAGTGGGAGCGGGAGATCGCGTCCGACTTCGCCGGCGCCACCCTCGAAGACCAGGTGGACGCCCTGCACGCGGTCGCGGCCGGCGAACCCGACCTCGACCTGACCAGGGTCGGCATCCGCGGCTGGTCGTACGGCGGCTACCTGGCCGCGCTGGCCGTCCTGCGCCGCCCGGACGTGTTCCACGCGGGCATCGCCGGCGCACCGGTCACCGACTGGCGGCTGTACGACACCCACTACACCGAGCGCTACCTCGGTCACCCGGCCGACGCGCCCGACGTCTACGACGCCAACTCGCTCATCTCCGACGCGCCGAAGCTGGAGCGCCCGCTGATGATCGTGCACGGCCTGGCGGACGACAACGTGGTGGCCGCGCACACCCTGCGCCTGTCGTCGGCGCTCCTGGCCGCGGGCCGTCCGCACACCGTGCTGCCGCTGTCGGGCGTGACCCACATGACCCCGCAGGAGCAGGTGGCCGAGAACCTCCTCCTGCTCCAGGTCGACTTCCTCCACCGCTCCCTCCGCTGACCCCACCCCCACAACCGCGCGTGTCCTACGTTCCGAACGCGCGTGTCCTACGTCCACAGACCCCCGACTACA
>NZ_JBFAAX010000101.1:0-2320 GCF_040639995.1 Actinosynnema sp. NPDC023658
ACTCTCGCGAGAGTCCTACGCCCGGAGCGCGAGAGTCCTACGCTCGGAGCACCCGAGTTCAACGCTCAGCTCGCGCGTGTCCAACGTCCGGGACGACCGTGTCCTACGTCCAGGCACCCCGAGTTGAACGTTCGGGTCACGCGGGCACGCGGTTGCGGCGACGGGCGCGGGTCAGGGTGTAGTCCTCGGCGCGCACGGTCTTGGTGCGCATCCAGTACCGCCAGGTGAAGCCGGGCCACACGGTCCGGTTGACGCCCCGCGCGTCGAGGTACCAGCTCTTGCAGCCGCCCTCGGTCCACACGCCCCGGCTCAGCTTGCGCTGCAACTGCCGGTTGAACCGCGCCTGCACGTCCGGCCGCACGTCCAGCTCGTCGGCGCCGTGCCGGTCCAGCAGCTCCAGGCACTGACGGACGTACCGGATCTGCGACTCGATCATGAACACGACCGAGTTGTGCCCCAGCCCGGTGTTCGGCCCGAGCAGGAAGAACAGGTTCGGGAAGCCCGAGACGGTGATGCCGTAGTAGGTCTCGATGCCCTGCTCCCGCCACTGCTTCGCCAGGTCGACGCCGCCCTTGCCGGTGATGTCCAGGTAGTCGAACGAGTCGACCACGTGGAACCCCGTGCCGTAGATGATCACGTCGACCTCGTGCTCGACGCCCGCCCGGTCGACCACGCTGTTCGCCCGGACCTCCGCGATGCCGTCGGTCACCAGCTCGACGTTCGGCCTGGTCAGCGCCGGGTAGTAGTCGTTGCTGATCAGCACCCGCTTGCAGCCCATGGTGTAGTCGGGGGTCAGCTTGGCCCGCATGGCCTCGTCCGGCACCTGGCTGCGCAGGTGCCGCTTGGCGATGTTCTGCGCGAACTCCATGATCTTCGGGTTCACGGCGAAGCCGAGCGCGCTCGACTCCCGCGTCCAGTACACGAAGTCGCGGTACAGGCGCTGGGTGACCGGCAGCGCCCCGAACAGCTTCTGCTCCCAGGTGTTGATCGACCGGTCCATCTTGGGCATGACCCACGGCGGCGTGCGCTGGAACAGCGTCAGCCGACCGACCTCGCCGGCGATCCGCGGCACGAACTGGATCGCGCTCGCGCCCGTGCCGACCACGGCGACCCTCTTGCCCCTCAGGTCGTAGTCGTGGTCCCACTCGGCGGAGTGGAACGCCTTGCCCTCGAACGCCTCGATGCCCGGCAGCTCCGGGACGTTCGGGATGTGCAGCGCCCCGACCCCCGCGACGACGGACCGCGCGGTGTAGGTGTCGCCGTTCTCGACGCTGACGTGCCAGACCTTCCGGTCCTCGTCCCAGCGCGCGCCGCCGACCTTGCTGTCGAACCTGATGTGCTCGCGCAGCCGGTACTTCTCCGCGACCCGCTTGAGGTAGTCCCAGATCTCCGGCTGGCGGGCGAACATGCGCGACCAGCGCGGGTTCAGCTCGAACGAGAACGAGTACATGTGGGACGGGACGTCGCACGCGCAGCCGGGGTAGGAGTTGTCCCGCCAGGTTCCGCCGAGGTCGCTCGCCTTCTCCAGCACCACGAAGTCGTGCTTGCCCGCGCGCTTCAGCTCGATCGCCATGCCCAGCCCGGAGAAGCCCGTGCCGATGACCAGGACTTCGACCTCTCGGTGCATGCCCGTCCCCTCCAAGTCCGCCTACGTACTGCTCAGTAGGTTACTCGAAGTAAGTTACCTCCGGTAGTCTCGACCCGTGACCACGACCGAGCCACGTCGCCGGCGGATGCCCAAGGCGCAGCGCAAGGCTCAGATGATCGACGTCGCCGAGGGCGTCTTCGCCGAGCGCGGGTACCTCGCGGCGTCGATGGACGAGATCGCGGAACGGGTCGGGGTGTCCAAGCCGATGCTCTACGAGTACTTCGGCTCCAAGGAGGGCCTGCTCATCGGCTGCATCCACCGGGCGCGCACGGAGCTGCTGGACCGCACGCAGCGGGCGATCACCGGCGCGGACGGGCCGGAAGAGGTGCTGCGGCTCGGCCTGATGGCGTTCTTCGAGTTCATCGCGGAGCACAAGCAGTCGTGGGCGCTGCTGAGGCAGGAGGCGGCGATCACCGTGCCGTCGGCCGTGGACGAGGTCGAGGGGATCCGGCGGCAGCAGACCGACCTGATCGCGGCCGTGATCGGCAGCTTCGAGTCCGACGTCGACCCGGTCGAGGCCGAGGCGTTCGCGGAGATCGTGGTGGGGTCGAC
The DNA here is from genome assembly GCF_040639995.1 of Actinosynnema sp. NPDC023658. NCBI lineage: Bacteria > Bacillati > Actinomycetota > Actinomycetes > Pseudonocardiales > Pseudonocardiaceae > Actinosynnema > Actinosynnema sp. NPDC023658. The sequence continues at coordinate 2,201 of NZ_JBFAAX010000101.1, forward strand.
CGAGCGGTTGGCGCTGTGGTGCGAGCGCAGGCCCGAGGTGGGGGGGCCGGGGGCGCCCCGGGCACAGGAGGGCGGAGTGTGTGGGGGGGGGGGGGGGGCGGGGTGCTGGCCCCCCGCGCC
>NZ_JBFAAX010000101.1:2330-16794 GCF_040639995.1 Actinosynnema sp. NPDC023658
GTGGCGGCCGTGGGGTTCGGGGTTTTGGTGGTGGGGTCGCCGGCGGGGTTGGCGCTGTGGTGCGCGCGCCGGCCCGTGGGGGGGCCCGCGCTCGCGACCGGCTACGTCATGGACGTCGTGTGGCGGGGCGTGGCGAGCCGGCTGACGACGCCCGCCGAACGCACGCCCGCCGAACGCACGCCCGCCGAACCCGCACCGGGCGAACCGCTCAGGCCCGACGCCGACGGCTGAACAGCACCAGCACCGCGCCACCGATCAGCACGGCCAGGCCTCCGATGACCGTCCACAGCGGCGCGGCGCCCGTGCCGGCCAACGAGCGGTCCGCGGACGACGCCACCCCGCGCACCACCGGCGGCGCGGCACCGGGCGCGGTCGTCCGCAGCGGCACGGCGGCGGTGGTCGTCGTGGTCGTGGCGGCGGCCGCCGTGCTCGACGTCGACGTGGCCGAGGTGGCCGAGGTGCCGGAGACGTCCGTCCTCGTGGTCGTCGTCGCGGTGGCGGACGTGCCCGCCACGTCGGTCGTCGTCGTGGTCGCCCCCGTCGACGTGCCGGTGGACGTCCCGCCGGTGGACGGCGTGGTCGACGGGCAGGTGGTCGTGGTCGTCGGCGCGTTGCTGGTCGTCCCGTCCTCGCACGGCACGTCGCCCCGCTCGTCGCACACGTCGCCCCGGCCGGTGCCGCCCCACCCGCCGGGCACGTCCGGACCCCGCCACGGCGGATCGGCCGACGCCACCCCCGACGCCACCCCCGGCACCACCAACAAGCCCAGCACGAGGCACACCGCGACGCTCAACCGACGACGACTCATCAGGCTCTCCAACCAAGGGGGCGTTACTCCGAACAGCCTATCGATCACGCGCACCTGGCCGTTACCGCGCATGTACCGTGCGTGCATGACTCTCGGGGTACGCCGTTCGAGTGACGTCACGGAGCTGCCCGCGGTCGGCGGGTCCTACCGGATCCGGCTCGCCGGCGGTGACACGGGCGGCCGTCTCGCGGTGGTGGAGATGACCTTGGAACCGGGTGCGCTGGGCGCCTCGCCACACGTGCACAACAGCCACGAAGAGGATTTCGTCGTCCTCGACGGCGCCATCGCGTTCGCCACCGGGACCGGCGACGAGGTGATCGACGCGGGCGGTTCGCTGGCCGTGCCGCGGGGTACTCCGCACGGGTTCCGCAACGACTCCGCCGTGACCGCCAGGTGCCTCATGATTTTCACTCCGGCGGGTTACGAGGAGTACTTCCGCGAGGTGGCGCGGATGGTCGCCGCCGGGCACGAGCCGACGCCGGCCGAGCTGGACGCGCTGCGGGCCGAGCACGACACGACCCGCTGGCCGCTCACCCGATAGAAGGAAAGAACGGCGGTGGACGCCCGAACGCCGGTCAGATGGGAGTACGACCGACGGAAGGCCCCGCATGTCCACACTCACCATCACCGCGAACTACCGACGTCACGGCGACGACTGGGCGGTGATCGTGCGCGCCGGGGGCGAGGAGCTCGACGCGACCGCCCCCGGACTGATCGCCGCCCGGCTCGCGGCCGACCAACTGGTCGACGAGATCGCGGCCGGCAGCTCCCGCCGCGCCGTCGTGCACCTGCTCGACGGTGACGCGCTCGCGTTCTCGGTGGCGTACCTGCACACCCGCGCGGGTCTCGCACCACCGGTGACGGGGTGACCCCGAAGCGAGCCCCGCACACGGGCAGGTGATCGAAACCGGAATCGGGTCGCTCCGGCCTAGGATGTCCCGCCAAAGGCGACAGGAGCGCGAAATGGCCACACCGGTGTACAGCGGGGCGACACGGACCCCGCAGCGAGGCAGACCGAGAGACGCCAGCCGGGACGACGCGTTGCGGCGGGCCGCGCTGGAGGTGATGGCCGAAGTCGGGTACCGCGCGTTGACGATGGACGCCGTCGCGGCGCGCGCCCGTGCCGGCAAGGCGACCATCTACCGGCGGTGGGAGTCCAAGCTCGACCTGGTGATCGACACGTGCACGCAGCTGGCGCAGCAGAACCTGGCCGAGCCGGACACCGGTTCGCTCGCCGGCGACCTGAGGGAGTTCCTGAGCGCGTTCGCCGCGTTCCTGTCCGGCCCGATCGGCAAGGCGGCCCAGGCGCTCGTCGGCGAGCTGCCGCACGAGCCGGAGCTGGCCGCGGCGTTCCGGGAGACGTTCCTGACCGCCCAGCGCAACGTGCTGCGGCGCACCCTGGAGCGCGCCGACGAGCGCGGCGAGCTGCGCCCGGACGCGCCCCGAGGCATGGCGGTCGAGATCGCGGGCGCCGCCCTGATCTACCGGCTGATGCTCACCGGTGACCCGTTGGACGTGCCCTTCGTGGACCGCGTGGTGGAGCAGGTGCTGCTGCCCCTCGTCGCCAAGGGGCAGTAGCCCACCTTCAGCGGAACAGCTTGCGCAGCAAGGCGAACCCGATGAGCACGGCCACCGCGATCAGCGAGTACCGGACCTTGGGTTCGTCGAGCTTCGCGCGCACGCTTTCCTTGCCTGACTCGACGAAGCGCTGGGGACTCGCCCTGGTCCCCAGCTCGTCGAGGGTCACGGCCAGCGCGTCACGAGCCTGCTCGATCTCGCGCTGGATGGTGTCGGGGTCGCGGGCCACATCTCCTCCTAGCTGCTGCTGGTCCCAACCGTAGTTGAGACGCGGGACCGACGTTGACCTGACCGGTGGACCAGAGCTTGTATAACACTGTTTCGAATCAAGTGGAGGAGCGGCGTGACGGCCATCCGGTCGTCGTCCCGCCGTCCCGCCGGCCGGCGCGGAGGTGTCCCTCGGGACCGGGCCGTCGGGGCCTGCCGATAAGCTCACCGTGACGGGCTCGTAGCCCAATTGGCAGAGGCACACGGTTTAGGTCCGTGCCAGTGAGAGTTCGAGTCTCTCCGAGCCCACGTCACCGGCAGCCCTCGGCGTCGTCGCCGAGGGTGCCGCGGGCGTTCGTGCCGCGCAGGTCCGTGCCGCGGAGGTCAGGCGGTGTAGCGCAGGACTTCCAGCATCGACTGCGGGTCCACCGCGGACGGGTCCGGCGCCTCGCAGGCGGCCAGCCCGGCCCGGACGGCGGCGATGTCCAGACCCGTGCCGATCAGCACCAGCTCGGTCCGCCGCGGACCCGGCCACGCCGAGCGCTCGAACCGCAGGAACGCGCCCACGGTGTGCAGGCCGAACCGCTGCCGGTGGCCGGGCACGTCGAACCGCACGAAGCCCTTGATGCGGTACAGGCCCTTGGGGCGCGCGTCGAGGAACGCCATCAGCCGCACCGGGTCCATGGCGCCGCCGGTGAACTCGGCGCTGTCGTAGTGCACGTGGTCGTGCTCTTCGTCCAGCAGGTCCTCGAAGGACAGTTGGCCGAACCGCTCGCGCGGGCGCGGGTCGAACAGCAGGGCCGGGTCGACGCGGCCGAACGTCGACCGGACCACCGGCACGCCGGGCTCGAGCCGGTCGATCTCCGCCTCCAGCGCCGCCGCGTCACCGACGCGGTCGACCTTGTTGAGCACCACCAGGTCCGCCACGCGCAGGTGCCTGGCCAGGTCGTCCGGGAACTCCGCCGCGTCGACCAGCAGCACCAGGCCGCCGTAGGTCAGGCGCGGGTCCTCGCTCGCGAGCACCATCCGGGCCATGGCCTGCGGTTCGGCCAGGCCGCTGGCCTCGATGACGATCACGTCGACGAGCGGGGCGAGCTTGGCGAGCATCGCGTCGAGCTCGCTCACGTCGACCGCGCAGCACAGGCACCCGTTGCTCAGCGAGACGGTGGAGTCGACCTGCCCGGCCACGCTCATCGCGTCGATGCCGATGGCGCCGAAGTCGTTGACCACCACGCCGATCCGGGTGCCGCGGCTGCCGCCGAGCAGGTGGTTGAGCAGCGTGGTCTTGCCGGAGCCCAGGAAACCCGCCACCACGATCACCGGGATCCGCTTCACGTCGTCCGATCCTACGGCCCCCGCGAGAGTCCTACGTTCGCGCGCCGAGAGTCCTACGCCCACAACACGTGAGTTCAACGCTCACGCTCGGCCCGGAACGCCTGAGCGTTGAACTCAGGTGCTCTGGACGTAGGACTCTCGCGCGCTGGAGGTAGGACTCTCGGGGGATCAGGGGGTCATCAGGGTGATGAAGTGGTCCATGGCGGCGGTGACGGCGTGTTCGTCGTCAGTGGCGACCAGGTCCAGCAGCAGGCCCCTGGCGACGGCCAGGCCCAGGCGGGCGCGGGTTTCGGCCACGTCCGGCGGGTGGCCCTGGGCGCGCTGCAGGGCGGCGACCGGGGCCAGCCAGTCGGTGACGATGCCGTCGAGGAGGTGGGTCGTGCCCGGACGACCCTGGACCGCCTGCCCGTAGAGCTCGAAGAACAGGCGCACGTTCGCGCGCAGCGACGGATCGGTGAGCACCCGCCAGAACGCGCGCGCGGCCTCGGCGGGGTCGTCGGCGGGCAGGGACGCGAGCACGGCCCGCTGCCGCGCCTCCACCGCCCGCACCACCTCGACCAGCAGGCCCTCCATCGAGCCGAAGTGGTAGATGAGCATCCGGTGGCTGGTCCCCACCGCCTCGGCCAGCCGCCGGAGGCTCAGGTCGCCCAACCCGTGCGACGCCAGGTGCTCCAGCACGGCCGCGAGCAGGCGTTCCCGCGCCGCCCCTTGTTCCGTCATGTACCAGATGGTACATGTACCGCATGGTACAGAGAGTGGACGTGCGGGTGCGCAGCTCCGCCCCGCCGGAGCGGGTCTTCCGGCTGCTCGCGGACGGCTCGACGTGGCCCGAGTGGTCGCCGGCGGTCGGGTACGAGCGCGAACGCGCGGGTGACGCGAGTGGCGTCGGCGAAATCCGGGTATTCCGGAACAAAGGCCGCAAGGCGCTCACGAGGGAGGAGGTCGTCGAACTGACGCCGAACCGGCGGGTGGGCTACGTCCTGCTGTCGGGTCTCGCCATTCGCGACTACCAGGCTTTCATCGACCTCGCGCCGGACGGCGACGGGACGGCGATCCACTGGCACTCGTCGTTCGAGCCCAAGGCACGCGGGACCGGGTGGCTCTACCGGCTGGTGCTCCAGGCCGTGATCTCGCGGTACGCGCACGGCCTGGCCGCGCACGCCGCGCGCTGACCGCGTGGCGGTCACCCGCCCCCTCCGCACTGGGGTTTTCCACACCCGGTTGTGAGGTCGGCTTCATGGTGGCGGGCTCGGCGCGTTCGTAACTTGAGGACATGGACGTCGTCTCGTGGGTAACCGACCTGATGGAAACGCTCGGCGCACCCGGCGCCGGGATCGCGATCGCGCTGGAGAACCTGTTCCCGCCCCTGCCCAGCGAGTTGTTCCTGCCGCTGGCGGGGTTCACCGCCAGCCAGGGCGGGATGAACCTCGTCGCCGCGATCGTGTGGACCACCGCCGGGTCGGTCGCCGGCGCGCTGGTGCTGTACTACCTGGGCGCGCTGCTCGGGCGTGACCGGATCCGGGCCATCGCCCAGCGGATGCCGCTGATGAAGCTGTCCGATGTGGACCGCACCGAGGAGTGGTTCGCGCGGCACGGCAAGGCGACGGTCTTCTTCGGCCGGATGGTGCCGATCTTCCGCAGTCTCATCTCGATCCCGGCGGGCGTGGAGCGGATGCCGCTGCCGTCGTTCCTGCTGCTGACGGCGGCGGGCAGCCTGATCTGGAACACCGCGCTGATCATGGCCGGGTACGTGCTGGGCGAGAACTACCACCTGGTCGAGCAGTACATGGGGATCGTGACGAAGGTCGTGGTCGGACTGGTGGTCGTGGCCGTGGCGTGGTTCGTGATCTCCCGGCTCACGCAGCGCGGGAAGGCCGACCGCTCCACCAGGTAGCGGTCACGCCCGCAGGTAGCGCAGGATCGCCAGCACCCGCCTGCTGTAGCCGTCCACGTCGGACAGGCCGAGCTTGTCGAAGATCGAGTTGATGTGCTTCTCCACCGCGCTGCGCGACACGTGCAGCCGGGACGCGACGGCGTTGTTCGTGTGCCCCTCGGCCATGAGCGCCAGCACCTGGCGCTCCCGCTCGGTGAGCACGTCCAACGGGTGACCGGAGCGGGCCAGCAGCCGCCGCACCACCTCCGGGTCGAACGCCACGTCACCCGCGGCGACGCGGCGCAGCGCGTCGAGGAACTCCTCCACCTGGACCACCCGGTCCTTGAGCAGGTAGCCGACGCCCTCGCCGGGCCCGGTGAGCAGGTCGACGGCGTAGCGCTGCTCGACGTACTGCGACAGCACCAGCACGCCGACACCGGGGAACCGCCGGCGGATCTCCAACGCGGCCTTCAGGCCCTCGTCGGAGTTCGTCGGCGGCATCCGCACGTCGGTCACCACGACGTCCGGCCGGTACGCCGCCACGGCGCTGAGCAGCGCTTCCGCGTCACCCACGGCGGCGGGCACCTCGTGGCCCTCCTCGACCAGCAGCCGCACGAGGCCCTCGCGCAGCAACGTCGAGTCCTCGGCCAGGATCACCCGCACGGCAGCTCCGCGGTGATCACCGTCGGACCGCCGACCGGGCTGGTCACGCCGAACGCGCCGTCCAGGGCGAGCACCCGCCGGGACAACCCCGCCAGCCCGCCGCCCGCCGGGTCCGCTCCCCCGACGCCGTCGTCCGCGACGCGCACCCGCACGGCGCCCGCCTCCTCCGCGATGTCCACGTCGATCATGGTCGCACCCGAGTGCTTGGCCGCGTTCGTCACCGCCTCGCAGACGACGAAGTACACCGCCGTCTCCACCTGCGGCGCCACGGACGGCGGCGCGCACCGGATGCGCACCGGGATGGCGGAGCGGTCGGCCACCGCCTCCAGCGCGTCGACCAGGCCGAGCGAGTCCAGCGCCGCCGGGTAGACCCGCCAGGCGACCTCGCGCAGGTCCTCCAGCACGTGCCGGGACTCCTCGTGCGCCTGGGCCAGCAGCTCCTCGGCGTGGCCGGGGTTGCGGCGGGCGCGGCCCAGCAGCATCCCCAGCGCCACCAGCCGCTGCTGGACGCCGTCGTGCAGGTCGCGTTCGATCCGCCGGCGCTCGGCGTCCACCGCGGCCACGATGCCCGCCCGGCTGGCGGCCAGCTCGTCGATGCGCAGGCGCAGCAGCTCGGCCTCGCTCGGGCCGAGCCAGCGGCGGGCGACCTTCCCCTCCAGCGCGACGACGCCCACGATGCCCTGGACCTCGATGTAGAGCAGCACCAGGCCGACCGACCCGGCCAGGACGAAGTCCGCCCACCCGTCGGACCGGTCGAGGCCGTGGTCCGGGCCGCCCGCGACCAGCCGGTACGCGACGATCCCGGCCAGGGCGAGCCCGTAGAACAGCCAGGCCAGCACGACCCCGCCGAACAGGCCCACCGGCGCGCGCACGGCCAGGTAGCGCAGGGCCTGCTCCCGCGTCGGCTCGGCGCTGTCGATCCCCAGGAACGACCGCAGCCGCCGCCGTTCCAGCCCCGCGACGGCGACGGCCGACTTCCGCGCGAACACGACCACGAGCAGGTCCAGCAGCGCCGTCAGGAAGCCGAGCAGCAGTCCGATGACGACGTGCAACCCCCTGTACACCTCCATGAGGCTAATCGACCCGATCGTGCTATTGGTGATCGCACATCCGCTGCCGACTATCAGTAACGTGGGCACAATCGCGGTCGTCGGTGCAGGTCAAGCCGGTCTCGTATTGTCCGCCGCGCTGTTGCGCGCCGGATGGCGGGTCACCCTCTGCACCGACCGGGCACCGGAGGACCACCTGGGCGACCGGGGTCGTCCCACGGCCTGCCTGTTCGGTGACAACGTCGAGTACGAGGCCGAGCTGGGCCTGGACTTCTGGCCCGAGGCGTCCCGGATGCGGCGCATCCACCTGGACCTGTTCACCGACGACCAGGCGCTGGCGTTCTCGGTCGACGCGCCGTTGCGCAAGCCCGCGCTGGCCGTCGACCAGCGGTTGAAGTTCTCCGCCGGGTTGGAGGAGCTGGAGGCGCGCGGTGCGTCGGTGGTGATCGACTCGGTCGACGTCGAGGGGCTCGACCGGCTGGCCGCTTCGCACGACCTGGTGGTCGTCACGGCCGGGCACAGGTCGCTGAGCGGCCTGTTCGAGCGCGATCCGGTGCGGTCGGTGCACTCCGAGCCGCAGCGCAACCTGTTCATGATCAACATCCACGGGTACGACGTGGACGCCCGGCCCGAGCACCGGGAGGGCGTGTTCTCGTTCCTGCCCGGCACGGTCGAGGTGTTCTGGGTGCCGTTCTTCGACAAGGACGTGGGCGAGTCGCGGTCCGTCGTGGTGGAGGCCGCGCCGGGCGGCCGGGCGGACCGGTTCGGCGGCGTCACGTCGGGCGACGAGGGCCTGGAGGTGCTCAAGTCCGTGGTGGACGACCTGCTGCCGCACGAGTCGGCGTTCCTGCGGACCGCCCGGCCGGCCAGCCAGGTGACCTGGATCAAGGGCGGGATCGTGCCCGTGGTGCGCAAGCCGGTGGCCGTGCTGCCGTCCGGGCGGCACGTGCTCGGCCTCGGTGACGCGGTCGTGCTCAACGACCCGCTGGCGGGCCAGGGCGCGAACAACGCCACCCGGATGGCCCGGTTCTTCGCGGAGGAGCTGACCGCGCACGACGGCCCGTTCACCGCGTCGTGGCTGACCGGGCGGTTCGACGAGTGGTGGGAGCACGGCCGCTACACCAGCGACTTCTCCAACGGCCTGCTCGCGCCGCTGACCGACGCCCAGCAGCAGGTCATGCTCGCCGCGTCACGCCGGGAGGACATCGGGGAGCAGCTGTGGGAGGGGTTCAACGACCCGTCGTCGCTGTTCCCGTGGTTCTTCGACGCGGCGGCGACCAGGGAGTTCCTGGCGCGGCGCAACGTCGGCCGGCTGGACGTGCTGCGGTACAAGCTGGGCGTGGGCGCGAACCTGCTCGGCCAGAAGGCGGCCAAGCTGCTCAGGCGGCCCGTCGGCGGGACAGCGACGCCCTGATCTCCTTCGCCGCCGCCCGACCGGCCCTCGTCGCGCCGACCGTGCTGGCGGACGGGCCGTAGCCGACGAGGTGCACCCGCGGGTCCGCGACGACCCTGGTGCCGTCGAGCCGGATGCCGCCGCCGGGGCCGCGCAGGCGCAACGGGGCGAGGTGGTCGAGGGCGGCCCGGAACCCCGTCGCCCAGACGATCGCGTCCGCTGCGTGGCGCGTCCCGTCGGGCCACACCACGCCGTCTTCGGTGATCCGCTCGAACATCGGCCTGCGGTCCAGGACGCCGGCGCTCAGGGCCTCGCGGACGGCCGGGGTGAGGCTCAGGCCGGTCACGCTGACCACGCTGCGCGGCGGCAGGCCCCGGCGGACCCGGTCCTCCACCTTGGCCACCACCGCACGTCCCAGCTCGGGCGTGAAGGGCTGGTCGGAGAACTCCGGCTCACGGCGGGTCACCCAGGTGGTCGAAGCGGCGTGCCCGGCGATCTCCAGCAGCTGCTGGACCGCGGACGTGCCGCCGCCGACGACGACCACGCGCTGCCCGGCGAACTCGTGCGGCCCCCGGTACTGCGAGGAGTGCAGCTGCCTGCCGGCGAACCGCTCCTGGCCGGGGTAGCGCGGCCAGAACGGCCGGCTCCACGTGCCGGTCGCGTTGACCAGCGCGTCCGCCTCCCAGACGCCGTGGTCGGTCTCGACCCGCAGCAGGCCGCCGCGGTCGCGCACGGCGTGCACGCGCACCGGCCGCCGCACCTCGATGCCGTTGCGGCGCTCGAAGTCCGCGAAGTACGCGGGCAGCACCTCGTTGGCGGGCGCGGTCGGGTCCGGCTCCGCGAACGGCATGCCGGGCAGGTCGTGGATGCCGTGGACGGTCGCCATCCGCAGGGTCGGCCAGCGGTGCCGCCACGCGCCGCCCGGCCCGGCGTCGGCGTCCAGCACGACGTGGTCGAGGTTCGCGCGCTTGAGGAAGTAGGCCGCCGACAACCCGGCCTGACCTGCACCGATGACCACCACGTCCATACCTCGGCCAACGCGGGCGAAGGTCGGGCGCTTCCCGGTGTGACGGTCGCGACGGTCACACCCGGAAGGCATCGCGGGTGTCCGGCGTTGGTCGGAGGCATGAGCAGCCTTCGCGACGTGCCGCTGTCCGCGCTCGACCTCGCCCCCGTCACCACGGCGACGGACGCGCGCACGGCCCTCAAGCACACGCGCGAGCTGGCCCAGCACGTCGAACGGCTCGGCTTCACCCGGTTCTGGCTGGCCGAGCACCACAACATGCCCGGCATCGCCAGCTCCTCCCCCGCGATCCTCATCGGCCACGTGGCCGACGCCACCACGACGCTGCGGGTCGGTTCCGGCGGCGTGATGCTGCCCAACCACCCGCCGCTGGTCGTGGCCGAGCAGTTCGGCACGCTGTCCGCCCTGCACCCCGGCCGCATCGACCTGGGCATCGGCCGCGCGCCCGGCACCGACCAGCGCACCGCGCAGGCGTTGCGCCGCACCACCGGTCCGCTGTCCGTGGACGACTTCCCGCAGCAGCTCAGCGAGCTGACCGGCTACTTCGACGGCACCGAGCAGCTCACCGCGATGCCCGCCGAGGGCAACAAGCCGGACGTGTTCCTGCTCGGGTCGAGCGGGTACAGCGCGCAGGTCGCGGGCGTGCTCGGGCTGCCGTTCGCGTTCGCCCACCACTTCAGCGCGGACAACACGCTGCCCGCGCTGGCCCTGTACCGGCAGCGGTTCCGCCCGTCCGAGCGGCTGGCCGAGCCGTACGCGCTGGTCTGCGCGTCGGTGATCGTGGCGGACACCGACGAGCACGCCCTCCGGATCGCCGGGCCGGGCGCGCTGGCGTTCGTCAAGCTGCGCAGCGGGCGGCCCGGTCCGCTGGCCACCGACCAGGAGGCCGCCGACTACCCGTACACCGACGTCGAACGGCTGATCTTCGAGGACCGGCTGGCGTCGCAGGTCATCGGCTCGCCCAAGACCGTCGAGGCGCAGCTGGAGCGGCTGCTGGAGGACACGGGGGCCGACGAGCTGATGGTGACGACGATGGTCGCCGAGCAGTCGGACCGGCTCCGGTCCTACGAGCTGCTGGCCGAGCTGGCCGGGCGTTCAACCCCGCTGGACTCGTCCGAACGGGTGAAGACTGAAGTAGAGGTGTAGCGGTTCCGCCACGGGCCGCGATGATCGTAGTGGAGCGCGCACGCCCCCCGACGCGCTCCCCAACTTCCGGGCGGAACGCTCGCCCGAGGCTCGGCCGCCGCCGACCCGCGTGGGTGCCGCCAGGTGTGGTGCCGCCCACGCGGGCAGCCGTGCGTCATCACGGTCCGGCCACAGGCAGGCACCAGGTGCGAATCAAGGCCCTGGTTCGGCCACCGAGCACCCTCCCGCACCGTCATGGTGGTGGCAGTCGCACTCAAGCCCACCGCCGGGGCGGGAAGGGGAGGTTCGTGAAGTTCGCCAGACTGGCCGTCGGCGCATGCCTCGGCCTGGCAGTGGCGGGATGTGCGGACCAGCCCGACGTTCCCACGCCTCCCAAGCCGTCCGCGGTGGCCGAACAACGCGGTGACGCGCCCTCGGCGTCCGCGTCGGCCGCGTTCGGCGCGCAGCGGGTGTGGGGCAACGGCATGGCGCTCACCGTGTCGGTGCCCACGTCCCTCAAGCCGAGCGACACGTCGTTCCCGCAGTCACCGCGCACCGCCGTGTTCACGTTGACGCTGGTCAACGGCACCAAGACGGCCTACCACACGAGCCAGCTGTCCGTGCGCGCGACCGTCGACGGGATGCCGGTGGCCGAGGTCCGCGACTCGGTGCAGGGCCTCAACGGCATCGGCGCCGCGGTCCGGGAGGTGGCGCCCGGCGCGGAGACCGTGCTGACGATGGCGTTCGCCGTGCCCGCCGACCCGGTGCGGCTGCGGCTGCTGATCGAGCCGAACGGCGCCAACCAGGAGCCGAGCGCGACGTTCGAGGGCGTCGCCTGACCTTGTAGCGTCTCCGGTCATGACCGAGCAGAAGCGCCTGCAACCGGGCGAGCAGGCCCCGGCGTTCACCCTGCCCGACAGCGAGGGCAAGCCCGTCTCGCTCTCCGACTACCTCGGCCGCTCCGTGGTCGTCTACTTCTACCCGGCCGCGGGCACGCCGGGCTGCACCAAGCAGGCGTGCGACTTCCGCGACAACCTCGGTGACCTCGCGTCGTCGGGCTACGAGGTCCTCGGCGTCTCGCCGGACAAGCCGGAGAAGCTGGCCAAGTTCGCGCAGGCCGAGGGCCTGAACTTCCCGCTGCTGTCCGACGTGGACCGCAAGGTGCTGGCCGAGTGGGGCGCGTTCGGCGAGAAGCAGAACTACGGCAGGACCGTCATGGGCGTGATCCGCTCGACGTTCCTGGTCGGCCCCGAGGGCAAGATCGAGAAGGCGATGTACAACGTCCGCGCCACCGGCCACGTCGCCAAGCTGCTGCGCGAACTGCCCGCCTGACCACCGGTCCGCCCGCCCTCCCCTGCTCGGCCCCGTCGGGGTTCGGGCACGGGAGGGCACCACGGTGGACGCGCGGGTCGGCTACCGCGCCTGAGCCAGCTCGCGCAGGTGCGGGAGCAGGAGTCGGAGGGCGCGGCCCCGGTGCGAGACCTCGTCCTTCTGGTCCGGGGTCAGCTCGGCGGAGGTGACGTCGTGGCCCTCGGGGCGGAAGATCGGGTCGTAGCCGAAGCCGTTCTCGCCGCGCGGCTCGCGGGTGATCGTGCCGCGCCACTCGCCGCGCACGACGGTCTCCACGTCCGGCCCCGCCACGAATGCGGCCGTGCAGACGAACGCGGCACCCCGCCGCTCGTCCGGGACGTCGCGCAGCTGGCCCAGCACCAGGTCCAGGTTGGCCTGGTCGTTGCCGTGCACGCCGGACCACCGGGCCGAGAGCACGCCGGGCATCCCGTTGAGCGCGTCGATCGCGATGCCGGAGTCGTCCGCGACCGACGGCAGGCCGGTGGCGTCGAACGCGTCACGGGCCTTCGCCAGGGCGTTGCCCTCGAACGTCGGGTCGGTCTCCGGCGCCTCCGGGAACTCCGGCACGTCGTCCAGGCCCAGCACCTCGATCCCGTCCAGCCCCTCGGCCAGCAGGATGCGGCGCAGCTCGCCGAGCTTCTTCTTGTTGCGCGACGCGAGGAGCAGCTTCACTTCTTCTTCGCCTTCGGCTCGGGCAGCACGCCGGGGTACGGCAGGGCCAGCGCGTCGGCCTGGACCTGGTTGAGCTGCGCGCAGCCCTCCAGCGCCAGGTCGAGCATCTTGTCCAACGTCGACCGCGCGAACGTCGCGCCCTCGCCGGTGCCCTGCACCTCGATCAGCGTGCCCGCGTCCGTGGCGACGACGTTCATGTCGACCTCGGCGCGCGAGTCCTCCTCGTACGGCAGGTCCAGGCGCACGCGACCGTCCACGACACCGACCGACACCGCCGACACGGCGCACGAGAGCGGCTGCGGGTCGGCCAGGCGGCCCGCCGCGCCGAGCCACGTCACGGCGTCGGCCAGGGCCACGTACGCGCCGGTGATGGCGGCGGTCCGGGTGCCGCCGTCCGCCTGGATCACGTCGCAGTCGATCACGATCGTGTTCTCGCCCAGCGCGGCCAGGTCGATGCACGCGCGCAGGGATCGTCCGATCAGGCGGCTGATCTCGTGCGTGCGTCCCCCGATCCGGCCCTTCACCGACTCGCGGTCGCTGCGGGTGTGCGTGGCCGACGGCAGCATCGCGTACTCGGCGGTCACCCAGCCGAGTCCCGAGCCGGACCGCCACCGCGGCACGCCCTCGGTCACGCTGGCCGCGCACAACACCCGCGTGTTGCCGAACTCGATCAGCACCGACCCCGCGGGCCACTGCTGGAAGCCGCGGGTGATCCGGATGTCGCGCAGTACGTCGTCGTTCCTGCCATCGGTCCTCAGCACGGCACTACCCTATGTCGCTGAACCCGGGGACGACCCACCGGCGTAGGGAGAGGCATGGCACTCGCAGACGACCTGGTGACGATCTTCGGTCTCCCCGCGCACCCGCTGCTGGTCCACGCGGTGGTGGTGCTGCTCCCGCTGGCGGCCGCGGGTGCCGCGGCGATGGCCGTCGTGCCGCGCTGGCGGCAGCGGTACACGTGGCCCCTGCTGGGCGTGACGGTGCTGGGCGTCGGCTCCGTGCCGCTGGCCCAGTGGGCGGGCGACCAGCTCTACGCGCGGCTCGCCTCGCTGAACAACCCGTTGATCAGGCACCACGCGGACCTGGGCAACGACCTGCTGCCGTTCGCGCTGGGCTTCGGCGTGGTGGTCGTGGCGCTGCTGGTCGCCGGCCGCCTGGCGGACCGGGAACGCGCCGCCGCCGCCGACGACCCGGCCGTGCCGAAGACGTGGCGGCGGATCGCCGTGGTGGTCGCGGTCCTGGTCATCGCCGCGGGCGTCGCCACGACCGTCCAAACCGTCCGCATCGGTCACAGCGGCTCCACCGCCGTCTGGGACGGCGTCGCCACCACCTGACCCCTGCGCGTGTCCTACGTCCAGAACGCGCGTGTCCTACGTTCGCGTACCCC
>NZ_JBFAAX010000102.1:0-16727 GCF_040639995.1 Actinosynnema sp. NPDC023658
GGTCGAAGTGCACCAGCGGCACCCCGGCGCGCGCGAACACCCGGCCCTCGGAGGCGCTGATCGGGCACGCCACCAGCAGCACGCCCGCGCGACGGGCCTCGACCACCCGGGCGGCCCACGACGTGCCACGACCGGCCGGCGCGGACAGCACGACGTCCAACCCGGAGTCGACGACGCCGCGCATCACCTCCATGGCCCACGCGCTGTTCAACGCCGGGAAGACCAGCTCCACCAGCGGTGCGGCGGGGCGCGGCGGCAGCGCCCGGGGCTCGTGCCGACCGCTCCGCACCCGACCCGGGTGGCACAGGCGCTCGGCCAGCCGCGACGCGGTCGTGGACGACATGCCGGTGGTGCCCGCCAACCTCGCTCGACTCACGCCGCCGACACTATCGGGAATCGCGCGAAACTCAATCGAACCGCTGAACTGCAACGATTCACCTGCTCCAGAGAGCACGACCACGCTCGCCAAGCCGGAAAGGCCGGAACGATCGGGATTAGTTTCGCAGATGTTGCGCAACTCCGGTCGTCCGGCAGAATCACGGGCGGATCCGAAGAGGACGATCGGGAGGCGGCGCGGTGAAGTACCTGATGTTGATCTACGGCAACGAGCAGGTGTGGAACAGCGTCGACGCGGAGCGGTTCCGCGAGCTGGTGGCCGACGTGGACGCGTTCAACGCCGCCCTGCGCGAGTCCGGCGAGCTGGTCGACTCCCGGGGCCTGCTGCCCCGGCCGCGGTCCGTGCGCGTGGTCGACGAGGTGCCGGTCGTCACCGACGGCCCGTACCTGGAGGCCAAGGAGCACGTCGGCTCCTACTTCGTGGTCGACGTCGACAGCGAGGAGCGCGCCGAGGAGATCGCGCGGTCCTACCCGGCCCTGCGCTACAGCCGGGGTCTGGGCGGCGGGCTGGAGGTGTGGCCCCTGATGGAGCCCCACGGGATCGAACCCGGCGGCGGCGACCTGTGACCGCGGTCGAGCACCTGGTGCGCACGCTCACGCCGCAGGTGCTCGGCATCCTCGTGCGCCGGCACGGCGACTTCGCGCGGTGCGAGGACGCCGTGCAGGAGGCGTTGATCGACGCCGCCGACGCGTGGGCGCGCAACGGCGTGCCGGAACACCCCCTGGGCTGGCTGACCACGGTCGCCGGCCGCCGGTACGTCGACCTGGTGCGCTCCGACGCCGCGCGGGAGCGCCGGGAGCAGGCGCTGTTCGACGCCGTGCCGCGCGACGAGCTGCTGGCACCGCCGCCGGACGTCGAGCCCGCGCGTGACGACCTGCTGGAGCTGCTGTTCCTGTGCTGCCACCCGGTGCTGACCGCACCGTCGCAGATGGCCCTCACGCTGCGGGCGGTCGCCGGGCTGACCACGACCGAGATCGCCGCGGCGTTCCTGGTGCCCGACAAGACGATGGGCCAGCGGATCTCCCGCGCCAAGCAGCGCCTGCTGGAGGCGGGCGCCCGGTTCGAGCTGCCGCCCGACCACGAGCGCGGGCCGGCCCTGGCGGTCGTGCTGCACGTGCTCTACCTGCTGTTCAACGAGGGTTACAGCGCCAGCGCCGGTCCCCGGCTGCAACGCCCCGACCTCACCGGGCAGGCGGTGCGGCTGACCAGGCAGCTGCACCACCGGCTGCCCGACTCCGGTGAGACCGCCGGGCTGCTGGCGCTGATGCTGCTGACCGAGGCGCGTGCCGCGGCCCGCACCGGCCCGGACGGCACCCTCGTCCCGCTGACCGAGCAGGACCGGTCGCGGTGGGACCGCGCGGCGATCGGTGAGGGCACCGAGCTGATCACCCGCACGCTGGCCACCCACCCCGTCGGCCCGTACCAGGTGCAGGCGGCGATCGCGGCCGTGCACGCCGAGGCCGCCTCGGCGGAGGACACCGACTGGCCGCAGGTCCTCGCGCTGTACGACGTGCTGGAACGCCTCGCGCCCAGCTCCGTCACCGCGCTGAACCGGGCCGTCGCCCTGGGCGAGGTGCACGGCCCCCGGGCCGCCCTCGACGTCGTCGCGGACCTGGAGCGGGGCACGCTGGCGGGCCACCACCGGTTGTTCGCCGTGCGCGCCCACCTGCTCGAACGGGCGGGCGACCCCGACGCCGCCGGCGAGGCGTTCCGGCAGGCCGCGCGCCTGGCCGGCAACGTCGCGGAGCAGCGGTTCCTGCTGCTCCGGGCGGCGCGCTGCACCTCCGCGGGCTGACGTCGAACGCCCCCGGAAAAAACTTCGCCGCCCGACGTAGAAATCCGGTCGGCGGCTCCGATCCCCTCCCGAGCGAGCCCGTCGGGCACCGCCAGGAGGAAGGACCCAGCACGATGACCAAGGTGACCGCGCAGATGTCGGTGTCCCTCGACGGCTTCTACGCCGGACCGCGCCACGAGGGCGACGGGGACTGGTTGGCGTCGGCGGAGGCGGCGGCGTTCTTCCGCGTCACCCGCTGGGCGATCAGCGCGATGGCGTGGCGCGAGCGCCAGGGCTTTCGCGGCGGCGAGCAGTCCGTCGACTCGGACGTCATCCGGGAGAACTTCGAGGCCGCCGGGGCGTACGTCATGGGACGGCGGATGGCCGACGGCGGCGAGGAGCCGTGGGGCGAGGAGCCGCCGTTCCGCGCCCCGGTGTTCGTGGTGACCCACCGCCCGCGCCCGACCCTGGAGCGCAAGGGCGGCACCAGCTTCACCTACGTCACCGACGGCGTCGCCAGCGCCGTGGAGCAGGCGAAGGCCGTCGCGGGCGGCAAGGACGTCGCGGTCGCGGGCGGTGGCACGCTGGTGCGCCAGGTCCTCGCGGCCGGCCTGCTGGACGAGCTGGAGCTGCACGTCGTGCCGGTCGTGCTCGGCACCGGGATGCGGCTGCTGGACGCCGAGCTCGGCCTCGGGGAGAAGGAGGGCATCGAGCTGACCCCGCTCCGGGTGCTGCACACCGCCGACGTCACCCACGTCCGGTACGCCGTCAAGGGTCGCGCGCCGCTGCTCCTGGACGACCGCGGGCGCAACGGCTGAACGCCGGACGGGGTCGGGGGGCGGGGGGGGCCAGACTGATTCCCGCCGCGAGCACACCAAGCGCCGCGCACGAGCCAAAAACCACCGGCGCGGGGGGGGGGGGGGGGGGGGGGGGTGGGGGGGGGGTACGCCGCCCCCCCCCCCCCGACCCGGGGCCTACCGGACCACCGGGCCTACCGGACCACCGGCTTGCCGCCGAAGGTGACGACCAGGTGGCCGTCGGAGGCGTAGGACCAGCCCAGCGCGCCGGAGTAGGACGCGCACCGGGAGCCGTTGCCGCCAAGCCAGAACTGGTTGGAGCCGTCCACGTCCCCGACGGTCTTGTCGTTGGTGCCGCTGGAGCTGCGGCACGAGGTGTTGCCGCGGAACACCGACGAGCCGCCGTCGAACGAGAAGTTGCGCTCGTTGTTGTCGATGCTGATGTTGTCCGAGATGGTCATCGTGCCGAGGTTGCGGTTGTAGGTGAAGCCGTGCTTGCCGTTGTCGTAGGCGATGTTGCGGCGGATGACGTGGTTGACGCCGATGTCCTCGCCGCCGAGCTTGTAGCCGTTGCGGTCGCCGTTGCCCGCCTGGCCGCCGTTGCTGAGCGTGCCGTTCTCGAAGGCCAGGGAGTCCTCGATGGTCACCACGCCGATGGGGCCGGTCTCGGTCTTGGTGTAGAGGTCCCAGCCGTCGTCGATGTTGTTGTGCGACACGGCGTAGCGGAAGACGTTGCCGGGGCCCACGGTGAGCTTCGCGGCGAACCCGTCGGCGTCCTCGCCGTCGGAGTCGGCGTTGTCGTGCGACTCGGCGCTCAGGATCAGGTTGTTCGACGGCCACTGGTCCTTCGGCGTGGTGGACAGCATCCGCGACAGCTGCAGGCCGGTGTCGCGGTTGAAGCGGGTCACCGTGCGCTCGAAGATGTTGTTGCTGCCGCCGACGAAGATCCCGTTGTCACCGGCGCGCTCCACGACGACGCCGCGGACGTGCCAGTAGTTGCCGTTGACCGCGAGGCCGCGGTTGGCCGGGTCCTCGGCCTGGGCGGAGAAGTTGAGCACCGGCGTCTCGCCCGGGAACGCGAACAGCTCGTTGCGGTCGCCGGAGGTACCGTTGTTGCCCTGCGGGATGGTCACGGTCTGCGAGAAGTTGTACGTCCCGCCGCGCAGGTAGATCGTCCCACCGGCGGCGACGCGGGCGATGGCCGAGGTGAGCGTCGTCGGGTTGGCCTGCGTCCCGGCCGCGCCGTCGGTGCCGTTCGGCGCCGCGTACAGCGCGGACCCCGGCGGGTTGGTCGTGGTCGTCGTCGTGGTGGTCGACGTGGTCGTGCTGGTGGACGTCGTCGTGGTCGTGCTGGTGGTCGAGGTCGGACCGCCGGTGACCGGGGTGAACGCCCACTGCTTCGTGACCGCGGTGTCGCACGAGTTGGTCTGCACGAGCGCGCCGGCCGACGTCGAGTTGTCCTTGACGTTCATGCATTTGCCGCCGTTGGCGTTGACCACCCGGTAGTTGCTGCCGCTCGCGGTCAGCGCCCACACCTGGCTGGTGGCGCCCGTGCACGCCTGCTGCTGGATCGCCTTGCCCGCGCTGGTCGACGCGTCCTGCACGCCGACGCACAGGCCGCCGGGGGTGGTGATCCGGTAGCCGCCGCTGACCGCCGTCAACGTCCAGCGCTGGGTCGCGGTGTCGCCGCACGCCTGCTGCCGGAGCTGCCCGCCGGTGGTCGAGCCCGCGGCGTCGAGGCAGAGCCCGCTGCCGCCGTTCTTCACCGCGTAGGTGCCCGGTCCGACCGCGGCGTTCGCCGGCGTGGCCATCGGCCAGGCGGCGTACGTGGCGGCCAGCGCGGTCACGGCCCCCGCGGCGACCAGCGCGGCGCGGAGGCCGCGCCGTCGTGCGCCGCGTGTGGCGACAGGGTGCTCCGGTGCACTCATGACGACTCCACTCCCGAACTATTCCCGGCGTCGATTCAGTCGATTCATGAATATGAACACCGGATCGGAAACTATTCGCCTGGATGTTAGGAGGCCGGTCGACGGACGGTCAACGACGAATTTCCGGGGGACCGTCCGCCCGTTCGACGTCGAATAAGTCGAACGGGCAGGTCACCCACTTTCGAATTGATCACCGAATAACGTCTGTTCGCACTCGTGGACAAAAATCCCCGCATTCGGTCACGGATGTGAACAAAACGCTGCCCCCCTGCCGGTGGCAGGGGGGCAGCGGTCGTCGCGCGCGGTCAGCGGGTGGTGCAGAGCCGACCGTTGAGGAAGTACTTCACGGGGTGCACGTTCGGGCCCTGGTAGGCGCCCACGAAG
The DNA here is from genome assembly GCF_040639995.1 of Actinosynnema sp. NPDC023658. Taxonomy (NCBI): domain Bacteria; kingdom Bacillati; phylum Actinomycetota; class Actinomycetes; order Pseudonocardiales; family Pseudonocardiaceae; genus Actinosynnema; species Actinosynnema sp. NPDC023658. The sequence goes on from NZ_JBFAAX010000102.1 coordinate 5,281, forward strand.
CCGGCCGTGGTCGACGCGCCCGGCGCCAGGCTCGCGGTGTTGGACACCGTCACGTCGTACCCGGTCTGCGACCAGGTGGCGTTCCAGCCGCTGGAGACCTGCTGCCAGGTGGTCGGCCACGTGTAGGTGAGCGTCCACCCGGCGAGGGGCGCGGTGCCGGTGTTGGTGATCTCCAGGTCGGCCACGAATCCGTTGCCCCAGTTCGAGGCCTCCCGGTAGGTCACCGCGCACGTCGACGCGGCCGGGGTGGCGGTGGTGAACGTCAGCGGCGGCGAGGCCCACGACACCTTGCCCGCGTCGTCGCGGGCCAACAGGTTGACCGTGTACTCCGTGCCGGGCGAGAGGTTCGACGCGGTGAAGGTCGTGCCGATCGTCTCGCCCCACTGCTGCGAGTTCACCCCGTCGACCCGGTGCACCTCGTACTTCACGTGCGCGGGCGGCGCGGGCCAGGACAGCACGGCCGTGCGGTCGGTGACCGAGGACAGGACCGGGCGGGCGGGCGCGGCGGGACCGCCGGCCGTCGAACCGGACGGCTTGAGCACCACGGTGGTGATCGAGTACGGCGCGAGCGCGACCGACGACGAGGAGCCGGTCGCCGTGGTGATCCCGGTGCCGCCGTTGGCGTAGCTCAGCACGGTCGCGGTGGCGGCGGCCGAGTAGCCCGGGACGCGCAGGCTCACCGTCTTGGCCGCGTCGGCGTCCTCGTTGACCATCATGACCGCGAGGCCGCCGTCCGGCCGCCGGCCCGCGTGGCTGCGCACCAGCGGGTCGGTGGAGACGGCCGTGACGAGCTGGTCGCCGGGACGGGCGAAGCGGGACACCATCGACACCGCGTGGTACGGCGCGAACGGGGTGTTCAGCGCGGGCTCGCACACCGTGTTGTCGGCGTTGCAGCTGCCGCTGGAGAGCAGGCCGAAGTCGTCGTAGTCGGTGTGGCCCGCGATCTCGCGGACCTGGCCCATGCCGTTGTGGACGTTCCACCAGTCGACGTTGAACACGCCCTGCTCGATCATCGTCGCGTAGGCGTCGGCGGCGAACAGCGCGCCCGGCTGGGTGTTGCGCCCGTAGGAGGTGTTGACCTCGGTCAGCGCGATGCCCAGGTCCTTGCCCGCCAGCCGGCGCGACTGCTCGCGCACCAGCGCGATCTGGTCGGCCACCCGGTCGGTCTTGGCCAGCACCTGCGCCGCGGTGTCACCGCCGGGGTACCAGTGGATGATGCCGAAGTCGACCACCGGACCCGCGGTGGACAGCACGACCTCGTTCCACGTGCCGGTGTCGCCCTCGGCCTTGATGCCGTCCGGCCACTCGCCGGGCGTGGTCAGCACCGCGCCGACCTTGATCGTCGGGTCGACCGCCTTCATGGCCGTGGCGTAGTCGCGGACCAGGGCGGCGTACTGCGCCGGGCTCTTGTCCGGGTGGTCGTCGGCCTCCCAGCCCGAGCCGTACCGGCCGTTGCCGTAGTTCTCGTTGCCGATCTCCCAGTACTTGACGCCGTAGTGCTTCTCGACGTTGGCGTACCGCACCCAGGCCGCGGCCTCCTCGGGCGTGCCGGTGCCGTAGTTGGCGGTGACGATCGGCTGCCCGCCGGCCCGCCGCACGCCGCCCATGAACGTGTCGAAGTCGGTGTTGGGCGCCACGTAGCCGCCGGGCGCGGTGTGGGTCTCCCAGTGGTAGATGTCCGAGTACGACCCGCCCGGGTAGCGCATGGCCTTCACGCCGGCGCCCTTGAGCAGGTCGGCGACGGCGTCGCTGCCGAGCGTGGTGTCCCAGATGGCGTGGTTCACCCCGACCGCGGCCTCGTGCACCACCTCCAACCCGGCCTTGGTGTTGACCGTGACGGTGACGGCCGTGTCGGCCTGCGCCGACGGGCCGGCCAGCACGACCTGTGCGGCCACGAGCGCGGTGAGCGCGGGAAGCACGACGAGACGCGGTCTCATAGGTGTATTCCTCATCGACGTTGATGTTCTGGGAGCGCTCCCAAACTGTGCGTCCCCATTCCTCCCTTGTCAATCACGGGACTACGCCACCGGGGAATTCCGCGACGCCACGCTCACCGCCGCTTCGATGAGCGCGGCCAACGGGCGGGAACGGGAATCCTCCGGCCAGGCTATTGCCAACGTCGATTCCGGGGCATCGGTGACGGGCACGCCGACGAGGTCCGAGCGCAGGTGGCGCCGCGTCGACGCGGGCAGCAGCGCGATGGTGCGGCCCAGCGAGATCAGCTGCATCAGCTGGGCGGAGTCGAGGACCCGCGGCCCGCCGTTGGGCGGGTTGCCCGGCCAGTGCGGGAGCTGCTCGCCGCGCAGGTCCGCCATGGTCAGCGACGCGCGGTCGGCCAGCCGGTGCGTGCGGGGCAGCACGGCCACGTCCCGTTCGGTCAGCAGCTCCTCGTAGGCGAAACCGTCCGTGTCGTCGTGGGGGAACCGCAGCAGCGCCACGTCCGCCTCGCCCTCGCGCAGCAGCACGGCCTGCGCACCGATGCCGCAGATCCGCACCTCCACCTCGACCGACGCCGGGTCGGCCGAGTACTGGACGAGCACCTCCTCCAGCAGGTCGCCGTCGCTGTACGGCTTCATCGCCAGCACCAGGCGCGGGCTGCCCGCGCGCTGCGCACGCCGTTGCGCGGCCGTCAACGCGGTCAACGCCCGCCTGCCCTCGTTCAGCAGCACCTCGCCCGCCGGGGTCAGCGACACCGAGCGGCTGGTGCGGTCCAGCAGCGTGACGCCGAGCTTGCGCTCCAGCTGCTGGATCGTCCGGGACAGCGGCGGCTGCGCCATGCCCAGCCGCGTCGCCGCCCGGCCGAAGTGGAGCTCCTCCGCCACCGCGACGAAGTACCGCAGTTCCCGCGAATCCATACCGCCAGAGTATCGACACCCACCCAACCGGTCTTGGACCGCGCGCCGACCGGCGACGACGCTGGTCCCATGACCACAGCACTGGTGACCGGGGCCAACAAAGGGATCGGCCTGGAGATCGTGAAGCAGCTCGTCGACCGGGGCCTGACCGTGTACCTCGGCGCGCGCGACCCCGAGCGGGGCGCGAAGGCCGCCGCCGACGCCGGGGCGCGCTTCGTCCAGCTGGACGTGACCGACCCCGCGTCCATCGCCCGCGCCGCGGCGGACCTCGACCGGCTCGACGTCCTCGTCAACAACGCGGGCATCACCGGCGGCCGGATGAACGCGCCGGGCGACGCCGACCCCGCGAGCATCCGGGAGGTGTTCGACACGAACGTGTTCGGCGCCATCGCCGTCACCGAGGCGCTGCTCCCGCTGCTGCGGGCGTCCGAGCACGGCCGGATCGTCAACGTGTCCAGCACCGTCGGCTCGCTCAGCGGCATGGTGGCCGGCACCACGCCCACGTCACTGGGCTACGTGCCGTCCAAGACCGCGCTGAACGCCGTCACCCTCCTGTACGCCAAGTCCGAACCGGGCCTCAAGGTCAACGCGGCCTGCCCCGGCTACTGCGCCACCGACCTCAACGCCCACGCCGGCCACCGCACGCCCGCCCAGGGCGCCGCCGTGGCCGTGACCCTGGCGACCATCGACGACGACGGCCCCACCGGCGGCTTCTTCGACGACGAGGGCCCCATCGCCTGGTAGCGGCTCACCGGCCCGCTCCGTGGCCGCTTCCGACCGGCTCGCCCGCGCCGACAGCGGTCATCCCAGCGCGCCGCCGTGACGGTCACGCGAGCCGCCGAGCTGCGCGACCCGGTGCGGGGCATCAGCCCGCCGGTGCTGGCCGAACGGGGACTCCCCGACGCACGCCGTGCGCACCCTGGCCCTGGACTGTCCACTTCGGACCACCGTCGCCGTCCCGTCCCACGCGGACCCGCCGATCGAGTCCACCGTGCACTTCGGCATCACCGACTGCTGACCAACGCCGCCAAGGACGCCCGCGCGAGCCGGACTGATCACGGCCACTGCTCCTCGCCCACCCGCGGGTCCGGTGCGCCGTTCCAGTCACCGGGCGCGTCCCATCGCACTCCGTAGACCAGGCCGGGGATGAGGTCGCGGAACCTCAGGTGCACTTCGCCCGCGCGGTCCACCGCGTGCCGCCGGACGTGGTGGACCGGGTCGACGCCGTCGCGCCGGTGCTGACCGTCCTGCCGGTGCGCACCGTGCAACGCCCGCACGTGCAGCGGGGCGTGGGTCGTGCCGAAGCGGCACCTCAGGTCGAGCAGGTCGCACGGGTGCTGCGGCACGTAGAGGAGGTACGACGGCATCACCCGCGTGGTCGGTGGGCGGAAGCGGATCGCGAAGTCGTGCGAGTGGCCCTTGAGGACCGGGGTCGGCAGGGCGAGGGTCGGTCCGGAGCCGTCGACCAGGGTGCCGCCGTAGAGCACCTCGACGTCCGGGCGGGGACGGTCCAGCGGCAGCGGGGGCGTCAGGGCCAGCTCGCGCAGGCCGTCCCGCTCGACGACGACGCGGTGCCGCTCGATCACCTGCGGGCGGGCCTGGTCCAGGGTCAGCACCGCGTGCAGCTCGGTGGTCCGCCTGCCTCCCGGCTGCCCGTCCGGCCGGGCGCGCGGCACCTCCACGGCCAGTTCCGCGAGGTAGTTGATGGCCTCGTCGACCCGTCGGCGGACCGTGCGCGGGTCGCGGTCCATCACGACCGCCGCCCAGTGCACCCGGTCCTGGTAGAGGGGCTGCCGGGCCTCGTCGTCGATGGCGAACGCCGCCAGCGTCGCCAGCCGCAGGTCCTCCGGTAGCCGCCCGGCCAGCTCGACGAGCCTGGCCGACACCTTCCGGCGGATGGCGCCCGGTTCGTCGCCCTCGGTGACCCCGCAGGTCGCGCGCAGGGTCGGGCCCACCCGCTCGCTGATCCTGCCGGCCAACACGCCGCGCCCCTTGCGGAGCGACTTCAGCTCCCGGACCAGGTTCGCGTACGCGTTCATCGGCCGACCTCCCGTTGATCTCCGCGGTGTTCCTCCCCCGCAGGGTGCGACGGGCCAGTGGACCGGAAGTGGACATGGTGTGGATGGCCTAGACGCGGTCGGTGCGCCGTGCCGTCAGGGTCACCGACGCCGCCAGGGCCGTGCCCAGGCGGATGCCGTCCTGGCCGAGGAAGACGCGGAACGTGCCGATGCGGTCGAGCGTGCCCCGGTCGGCGGCGCCCAGGCCGAAGGCGACCACGGTGGGGCTCGCCGACCAGTCGGGGTCCGTCAGCGCGGCGAACGCCTCGGGCCAGGTCTGCGGGTCGGTCGGCCGTCCGTCCGAGGCGAAGAAGACGACCGGTCGGTGGACTTGGACGCGGTGCGCCTCCAGGGCGCGGACGTCGCGGTCGATCGTGTCGCGCACGAGCGCGAACGCGGGGCCGAAGTTCGTGGCCGCGCCGTGTCCCACCGCCCTCAGGTCGGTGAGGTCCACCGCCGGGCGCAGCGGTTGCAGCACGGCGGGCGTCGCCGCGAACCCGATCACGCACGCCCTGATCCGCGCGGAGGCCGACGGGTCGGCGTGCACGGCGCCGCGGAACTCGCGGAGTCCCGCGTTCACCTCGTCGAGGTGGTCGGTCATCGAGAACGACACGTCGCACACCACGTAGCACGGCAGCACGTCAAGCCCCATGCGGTTCCTCCTTGGCACGCCTTTTGCGGACAAGCGGGAGGTTGGCAGGTGTTTGTCTACCGAAGGTGGATTCAAGGCGGATTCCGACACACGGACGGCACTTCGTGCGACATGTGCCGTAGAGATCAAGCTCGTGAACCGGGAGGCAGCGTGGAATTTCGGATGCTGGGTCCGCTGGAGGCGTGGCACGACGGCGCTCAGGTACCGCTGGGAGACCAGCAGCAGCGGTTCGTCCTCGTCGTGCTCCTGCTGCACGCGAACAAGCCGGTGTCCACCGAGCGGTTGACGGAGATCGTGTGGGGCGGCATCCCGGAACGCCGCGGCCTCGTGCGCGGCTACATCAACAAGTTGCGCACGGCGTTCCGGAACGCGGACGACGTGCTGATCGACACGACCCCGACCGGCTACCTGTTGCGGGTCGGGGACGACCAGGTCGACACCGCCAGGTTCGCCCGGCTGCGCGCGGAGGCGGAGTCGGTGCGGGCGGGCGACCCGCGCCGCGCGATCCAGCTGTTACGCGTGGCGGTCGGCCTGTGGCGCGGGCGGTTCCTGGAGGACATCGACAACGACCGCGTCGGCGGCACGGACGTGATCTCCCCCGACGCCGGGTACTTCGACGCGGTCGGTGACCTGGCCGAGCTGGAGCTGGACGCGGGCGACCACCGGTCGGCGCGGGACCGGCTGCGCCCGGTGGTGCGCACCGACCCGGCCCGCCAGAAGCACGCCGAGCTGCTCATGCGGGCGTTGATCGCGAGCGGTGACCGGGTGGAGGCGGTCCGGGTCTTCCACCGCACCCGGGACGCCCTCTCCGAGGAGGGCATGGAGCCGGGGCCGCAGCTGCGCAAGCTCGCCGCACGCGCGGAGCGCGGTGATCCGCCGAGCTCCCTGCCGTCCCGACCAGGCGGGTTCACCGGTCGCGACGCGGAGCTGGACGCGATCGAGGCGGTCGCCGCGACACCGGGTGAGCGCCGCGCGGTGTGGGTGAGCGGCGCACCGGGCGTCGGCAAGACCGGCCTGGCCGTCGAGGCGGCGCACCGGCTGCGGGACCGGTTCCCGGACGGGCAGCTGCTGGTGCGGCTCAACGGGTACACGCCCAACCTGTCCCCGGTGGCCGTCTCGGACGCGCTCGACCAGCTGCTGGCCGAGCTGGGCGTGCCTCCCGAGCAGATCCCGGCCTCGGTGAACCGGAAGTTCACGCTCTACCAGACCGAGCTGCACGGCACGAGGACGTTGGTGGTGCTGGACAACGCGCACTCGCCGGAACAGGTGCGGTCCCTGCTGCCGGAGGCGTCGGGCTGCCTCGCCATCGTGACCAGCAGGCGGGTGGGCGAACCGGACACCGGCGAGCACGTCCGGCTCTCCCTGCTGCCGCCCGACGACGCCTTCGCGCTGTTCCGCGCGCTGGCCGGTCCGCTTCGCCTGCGCGGCCGGTCGGCCGAGGTGGCCGGGGTGGTCAAGCGGTGCGGGTACCTGCCGATGCCGATCCGGGTGGCGGCGGCGCTGTTCCGCCGGCACGACCGGTGGCCGCTGGAGCACCTGCTGCAGCAGCTGGAGGAAAGCGGACCGTGGCACGCGGACACCTCCGACGTGGACGGCACCGCCGCGGTGCGGGTGTCCTACCTGCAGCTCGACGTGCCGCAGCGGGAGGTGTTCCGGTTGTTCGGCCACCTGCCGGGGCCGGACCTCGACGTGGTCGGCGCGGCGGCGTTGGCGGCGCGCGACGTCGCCGGGGTCCGCGCGGTGCTCGACGAGCTGCACGAGGTGTGCCTGCTGGAGGAGGTCGCGCCGGAGCGCTACCACATGCTGGACCCGCTCAAGGAGTTCGCCGCGGCGGAGCCGTCCCCCACCACGCCGTCCGAACGGGCGGACGCCCTGGTGCGGCTGCTCGACTTCTACCTGGTGGGTCTGGCGGACGCGGTGGGCACCGCCTACCCCTTCGACCGCGCGCACCTGCCCGCGGTGCACCGCACCAGCCAGGTGGCCCCGGTCTTCGGTGACAGGCAGGACGCGACGGCGTGGATCGCCGCCGAACGCGACAACCTGGTGTCCGCCATCCGGTACGCCGTCGAGCACGGCCTGCCCGGCCACGCGTGGCGGCTGGCGGTGCTGATCTGGCGCCACTTCAACACCACGAGCCGCTTCGAGGACTGGGTCGAGACGATGGAGCTGGCCCGCGGGGTGGTGTGCGCCGAGCCGGACGAGGACTACGGCCGGGCGCACGTGCTCCTGCGGCTGGCCACGGCCTACGACCGGCTCGGGCGGCTGGAGGACGCGCTGGAGGTGGCCACCGGCGCGTTGGCGCAGTGGCGGCAGCTCGGTGACGTGCCGGGCGAGGCGGCCACGTTGTGCGCGATCGCCATACCCCTGATGGAACTCGGCCGGCACGACGAGGCGATCGAGCACTTCGAGGCCGCGTTGGAGAAGTACGAGCAGTGCGGTGACCTGCGCGGGCGCGGGCACGCGCTGAGCATGCTCGGGGTGCTCAGCGAGGAGGTCGGGGACCTCGACCTCGCGCTGCTCCGACACCGGGCCGCGGTGCCGCTGCTGCGCGAGGTCGGCCACGCCCAGGGGCTCGCGCACGCGTTGAACAACCTGGGCTCGGTGCAACAGCGGCTCGGTCTGGCGGACGAGGCTCTGGCCGCCCACGTGGAGGCGTACGAGCTGGCCCGCGAGCTGGGCGACGACTGCCTGGCGGCCTACGCGTTGAACTACACCGGCAACGTCCACCGGTCGCAGGGCAGGCTGGTCGAGGCGGCCCACTACCAGGAACGGGCCAAGGCGGTGGCGGCCGAGCTGTCCGACGCCGACCTGCGCACCCAGCTCTACCTCGACCGCGCCGCGACCGCACAGGCCGGCGGTGACCGGGCCGAGGCGTTGCGCTCCTGCCAGGCAGCGCTGGACCTGGCGACCGCCACCGGACACCGGGGCCACGGCGCCCACGCCCACCGGGGCGTCGCGCAGGCGCTGCACGCGTTGGGGCGGCACGCCACCGCCGCCGAGCACTGGGACGCGGCCGGGGCGGGGTTCACCGCGCTCGGTCGGTCCGAAGCGGACGAGGTCCGGGTGGAGCGCGCGGTGCTGACCTGCGCGTGCCGCTGAGTCCGGCGGCTGCCCGGCGGGTCGTGGTGATCGACCCGCCGGGCACGCCCGTCAGTACCGCTGTCGCAGCACGCGCCGCAGCTCGGGGTAGACCTCCCGCACCGCGCCGTGGTTGTGCCACCGACCGAGGGTCCTGGCCAGTTCCCGGAGGTCCGTCCTCACGGTCGCGGAGTCGACGTGCGCGGCGTCGTCGAGCGTGCCGGCCAGCGTCACGCAGCTCTGGTCGACCTCGCCCGCGAGCGCGTGGGCGAGTGAGAGGCGCGCGCCGAAGCGGGCCCGTGAACGGCGGGACGTGACCGGCAGCCGGGCCAGCTCCCGGTTCAGGACGGCCGCCGACTCGTCCGTCCTCCCGAGGTCGCACAGCGACCACCCCCTGGCCAGCTCCACCGGGTCGGGCGCGGTGGAACCGAGGACGGGGTACGCCCCCGTGTCCGGGGTGGACGCGTCGAGGAGTTCGACGGCGCGGTCCAGCGCGCGGTCGAAGGCGCTGCGGTCGCCGGCCAGGGCGTGGCCCTGGGCTTCCCGGCGGGCGGCCAGGGCGAGCGTGCGCGGGCTCGCGAGGTCGACCCTCTGGGCCTGCCAGGCCAGTTCCACGGTGCCGACCGCGTCCTGCCGGTAGAGCGCGAGCCCGGCCTCCCGGACGAACGCGTAGCTCGCGATCTCCCGGTCGCCGCCCGCCTGTGCCAACTCCGAGGCGTGCCGGGTCCACGACAGCGCCTGCTGCTCGTCACCCGCCTCCTGGTTCATCCACCCCGTGTACTCGGCGATCCGCGCGGCGAGCAGCAGCAGCCGCGCCTTGATCGGCTTGGGGTTCTCGTGCGCGAGCGCGTGCACCGTGCGCACCAGGGCGATCAGCGGTTCGAGGACCACGACCGGACTCGTCTGCATGCCGAGGACGCGCAGGTGCTCGAACGAGGTCCGCATCCCGGCGACCACCCGCTCGTCCGGCACCGGCCGGGGCCCGCCCGCGAGCGCCATGCCGAGCACCGTGCCGGTACCCGCGACCAGCACTTGGCGGCGGTCGAGCGTGAGCCCGGCGTCGGCGGCCCGGTCCCGCACCGCGCGCGCCGCCTCGATGAGGCGGCCGCCCGCGTCCAGCGCGCTGTCGCAGAGCCGCGCCATGCTGTCGTGCGGTGGCTTCAGGTCGTTCTCGACCTTGCTGAGATGCCCCTTGCTGTAGTGCACGCGCTTGGCCAGCTGACCTATCGACAGACCCGCGGCGACGCGGCATTCACGCAGTAATTCACCAAATGATCCATCCACGCGAGCCTCCTGATCCGGCTGATGTCGAGTACACCACTGCTCCTGGTCCGACGCAATCGCCCGGCCGCTCACGGAATTCCGATGAACGGCCGGGCGCGCATTCGCGGTGCGATCAGCCGTGCCACGGGTTGCCGTCGGGGCCCACGGTGACGGTGGTGGGCGGCGGGCACTCGTCGAGCGGCGCGGCGGTGGCCCCGCTACCGGACGAGACGATTGCGATGACCGCGCACAGACCGGCCAACGACAAACCGAACTTGGCCACGGAAACGGACACGATCTTGGACATGGGAATCCTCCACGAGAAATCGATGAATGCGATCCGAGCGAGTTGTCCGATCTATTTCGCCCTCACCGACAATGATTCATCGCCGTGTTGCGGCTGACCAGGTGTTGCCCGTTTCCCGACGGCGCGGGCAACGGGCGCCGGTGGCACATCCACTCCTCGTCCACTTCTGGTCGACACGCGGTCCCGATGCTGTGCCCCGCAGACCAGGACAGCCGGCCACCGCGCCGGCGTGAGCAGGGAGGTTCGGTCGTGAGCGAATACGACGTCGCCGTGTCGTTCGCCGAGGAGCAGCGCTCCGCCGTCGAGGAGGTGGTGGAGGCGTTCAAGCAGCGCGGGCTGACCGTGCTGCACGGGCCGGAGCAGACCCACGAGTGGTGGGCCCACAAGGAGGGCGGCGACCTCCCGGACGCGCGGGTGCGGTTCTTCGTCCCGTTCGTGTCGGCCGTGGACGACTTCACCACGGCCGCCCTGCGCGCGGTCAAGGCCGGAGACGAGCACGTGCTGCCGGTGCTGCTGGGCGACGTGACCGTGCCCCCGGACCTGCTGCACCCGCACGTGGCCTACGTGCGCGGCACGGTGCACCGGCCGGACCAGCTCGCCGAGGCGTTGACCGCGCGGATCGAGTCGGCGGAGGCGGTCGGGTGGCAGCGCGCCCCGGTCGCGGAGGTCGTGACCAGGGCCAAGGGCATCGCGCAGGTTGCGGAGGACCCGGAGCCGATCGTGCCCGCCACCTTCAGCCGCTACACCGAGCAGGACGCGACGCTGCGCTACCTGGGCGAGCAGTTCGCCGCGGCGCTCCCGAGGCTGGAGCGGCAGGGGTTCGTCGGCACCGCGCACGTCGGAGAGACGCGGATCGCCGTGCGGGTCGAGCGGGCGGGCGACACCGTGTACGCGCTCGACATCCAACGCGGCGGGATCGGCGGTGACGAGACGGTGAACTTCGTGGTCGGCAAGCAGGACGGCAGCGCACTCACCAACGGCTGGGCACGTCCGGTCTACAACACCGGCGCCGGCGCGGCCGTGCTCGAGGTGCACGACTTCTCAGTGCTGGGCGGTGGCGGCGCACCACGCGCCTACCGCCGGGAGGAGCTGTTCACCGCGCTCTGGCGGCGGATCGACGCGGTGCTCACCTCGACCGTGGGCTGAACGTGCGACGAGACGCGCTCCCCGTCCTCTCCGGGCGGGGGGGGCGGCGGGGGGGGGGGGGGGGGTGTGGGCGGCCTCGCGGGCCCCGG
>NZ_JBFAAX010000103.1:0-16312 GCF_040639995.1 Actinosynnema sp. NPDC023658
GCCGGGTTGCGCGGGGCGTCGGTGAACGACTCCCAGCACCCCGGCGCGCTCGCCCTGGACCCGGACCGGCCGGCGCCCGCGCCGACCGGTGTCGCGCTCGCCCCCGCGCTCGACGTGGCCGAGCAGGACTGGCCGACCGGCCACTGCGTCGACCAGGACCTGGGCGAGGGCATCACGTCGTGCCTGCACGGCGACCCGGCCGCGACCAAGACCGCGGTCGTCGTCGGTGACTCGCACGCCGCGCAGTTCAGCACCGCCCTGGCGGAGTTCGCGCGGCAGGAGGGCGCGGGCCGGTGGAAGGTGCACGTCATCACGCGCAACGGCTGCCCGTTCAGCACCGTGCCGCCGACGAACGCGGGCGTGCCGCTGACCGTGTGCTCTGAGGAGAACCTGGTAAAGCTCGACGTCATCCGCGGGCTGGCCCCGGACCTGGTGCTCACCGCCGCCATGTCGCCGGAGTCCTACCGCGAGGACCTGAACTGGACGTGGGAGTCGACGGACCGCATGGTCGAGGGCTACCGGGCGGTGCTCGGGCCGCTGTCCGCGGCCGGCATCCCGGTCGCCGTGATCCGCGAGGTGCCCCGACCGGCCAAGCCGGTGGTGGCGTGCCTGCAACGCCACCCGGACCGCACGGCCGAGTGCGACACGCCCCGCGCGCGGGCCGTCGGCTCGCCGGGCGACCCCCTGGCCGACGCCGCCACCGGCCTGGACGGCGTGCGGGTGGTGGACCTGACGGACTGGATCTGCCGGGCCGACGTGTGCCCCGCGGTGGTCGGCAACGTCATCGTCTACCGCGACAACCACCTGACCGACACCTACGTGAAGTCCCTGGCCGTCCCGCTCGCGGTCGCCCTCGGGCTGCGCTGACCCTCGTCGGCGCGAGGGGAGCGCGGGCGGGTGGTGCTAGACCTCCGCGTCGAGCATGTCCGCGGTCACGGCGGATTCCGTGTCGGGCATGCCCAGTTCCTTGGCCCGCTTGTCCGCCATCGCCAGGAGGCGGCGGATGCGGCCGGCGACGGCGTCCTTCGTCATCTGCGGCTCGGAGAGCTGGCCCAGCTCCTCCAGGGACGCCTGGCGGTGGGCCAGGCGCAGGGCGCCCGCGGCGGCCAGGTGGTCCGGCGCCTCGGCGCCCAGGATCTCCAGCGCCCGCTGCACCCGCGTGGCGGCGGCGACGGCGGCACGGGCGGAGCGGCGCAGGTTGGCGTCGTCGAAGTTCGCCAGGCGGTTCGCCGTCGCGCGCACCTCGCGGCGCATCCGGCGCTCCTCCCAGGCCAGCACGCTGTCGTGCGCGCCCAGCCTGGTCAGCATCGCGCCGATCGCGTCGCCATCCCTTATCACCACGCGTTCCGCGCCGCGCACCTCGCGCGACTTCGAGCCGATGCCCATCCGCCGCGCCGCGCCGACCAGCGCCAACGCCGCCTCGGGACCGGGGCAGGTCACCTCCATCGACGACGAGCGGCCCGGTTCGGTCAGCGAGCCGTGCGCCAGGAACGCGCCGCGCCACGCCGCCTCCGCGTCGCACACGCCGCCCGACACGACCGGCGCGGGCAGGCCGCGGACCGGGCGGCCGCGCGGGTCGAGCAGGCCCGTCTGCCTGGCCAGGCCCTCGCCGTCCTTGACCACGCGCACCACGAACCGGGTGCCCTTGCGCAGGCCGCTGGAGGTGATGGTGAACACGTCCGACTGGTGCCCGTACAGCTCGTGGATCTCCCGGCGCAGCCGCCGCGCCGTGGAGCCCAAGTCCAGCTCGGCCTCGACGACCACGCGACCGCCGACGATGTGCAGGCCGCCCGCGAAGCGCAGGAGGGAGGCGACCTCCGCGCGCCGGCAGCAGGTCTTGGAGACGGCCAGCCTGCTCAGCTCGTCCTTCACCGCCGACGTCATCGCCACGGCGCCTCGCCTCCCCTGCTCGTCCGGTCTTCCTGGAGGGTTGTACTCGACGCCCCGCCGGTCCCATCACCAGGGCCGGCCAACGCCCGCGTGATGCTCAACGCCAACGCGGCCGGGTCGTGACGGTCCGGCGCACCGGCCACCGCGATGGGCGCGAGGTGCGCGGCAGCGCCGAGAGCTGCGGCGGCACGGCGCAGCCGGTCCGGCACCGGCACCGCGTCCACGTCCGCGATCACCGCGTCGACCCGCAGCGCGGGCGCGTGCTCGCACAGCACGTCCAGGTGCAGCTCCGGGGAGAACCCGTCGGTTTCCCCCGGTTGGGGGACGAGGTTGAGCACGACGACCTTCCGCGCCGACGTCCGCACGACCGCGTCGTGCAGCTCCGGCACGAGCAGGTGCGGCAGCACGCTGGTGAACCAGGAGCCGGGCCCGAGCAGCACCACGTCCGCCGCGAGCACCGCCTCGACCGCCTCCGGGCAGCCGCGCGGCGCCTCACCGGGGCCGCCGGGACCGTAGAGCCGGATCCGCTGCACGCGGCCCGGCGTGGTGGCGATCGCGACCTGGCCCCGGATGCGGCGCACCACGTCGGCGTCGTCGTCCAGGCCGGTCACGTCCGCCTCGATCGACAACGGCTCGGTGCACATCGGCAGCACCCGGCCGCGCACGCCGAGCAGCCGACCGGCCTCCTCCAGCACCGCCACCGGGTCGCCCAGCTGCTCCAGCAGGCCCGCCAGCACCAGGTTGCCCACCGCGTGCCCGGCGAGCGCGCCGGTGCCGCCGAACCGGTGCTGGAACAACCTCGCCCACAGCGCGTTCGACGGGTCCACGCCCGCCAGCGCCACCATCGCCTTGCGCAGGTCGCCGGGCGGCAGCAGGCCCAGCTCGCGGCGCAACCGCCCCGACGAGCCGCCGTCGTCCGCGACCGTCACCACGGCCGTCACGTCGTCGGTCACCCGGCGCAGGGCGGTGAGTGTGGCGTGCAGCCCGTGCCCGCCGCCCAGCGCTACCGCTCTGAAGCTCACTCGCGTCCCAGGTCCCGGTGGACGACCTTGACCGCCATGCCGTCCTCGCTGGCCAACCTGCCCGCCAGCTCCTCCGAGATGGCCACGCTGCGGTGCTTGCCGCCGGTGCAGCCGACCGCCAGCGTCAGGTACCGCTTGCCCTCGCGCCGGTAGCCGGCGCCGATGAGCCGCAGCAGCTCGTGGTAGCGGTCCAGGAACTCGTCCGCGCCCTCCTGCGTGAGCACGTAGTTGCGCACATCGCCGTCCAGGCCGGTCTGCTCGCGCAGCTCCGGGATCCAGAACGGGTTGGGCAGGAACCGCACGTCCATGACCAGGTCGGCGTCCATCGGCAGGCCGTACTTGTAGCCGAACGACAGCACCGTGACGCGGGTGCGGGTGGCCGACTCGCTGCCGAACGTGTCCTCGATCTTGGCCCGCAGCTGGTGCACCGACAGCCCGGAGGTGTCCAGCACCAGGTCGGCCTCCTCGCGCAGCGGCGTGAGCAGGACCCGCTCGGCCTCGATGCCGTCGGCCAGCCGGCCGTCCGCCTGGAGCGGGTGGCCGCGGCGCACCGACTCGAACCGGCGGATCAGCACCGCGTCGGTGGCCTCCAGGAACAGCACCTTCGGCTTGTAGCCGCGCGCGTCCAGGTCCTTGATGACCGCCGCCAGGTCCTCGGTGAACGCGCGGCTGCGCACGTCCATCACCACCGCGACCCTGGTGATGGCGCCCCTGGCCTGCGCACCCAGCTCCACCATCGTCGCGATCAGCTCGGGCGGCAGGTTGTCCACCACGAACCACCCGAGGTCCTCCAGGCACTTCGCGGCGGTGCTGCGGCCCGCCCCCGACAGGCCCGTCACCACCGCGACTTCGATGCCGGACTTCTCGCCGGCCGGTGCGCTCACTTCTGCTCCTGTCGGTGTTCGATCTCTGACTCCGCCACCAGTTGCCCGACCGCCGACTCGACGACGACCGGCTCCCCGGCCACCGGCCCGGTCGACGGCACCGCCGTGGCGACCCCGGTCAACGTCGCGTGCACGGCCTCCGCGGTGCGCCGACCCACGCCGGGCACGCCGCTGATCTCGTCGACGCTCGCCTCGCGCAACTTCTTCAGCGAGCCGAAGTGCTTGAGCAACGCGGCCTTGCGCGTCTGCCCCAGGCCCGGCACGTCGTCCAGCGCCGACGTGGTCATCCGCTTGGACCGCTTCTGCCGGTGGTAGGCGATGGCGAACCGGTGCGCCTCGTCGCGCACCCGTTGCAGCAGGTAGAGGGCCTCGCTGGTGCGCGGCAGGATCACCGGGTCCGGCTCACCGGGCACCCAGACCTCCTCCAGCCGCTTGGCCAGGCCGACCACCGCGACGTCGGTGATGCCCAGCTCCGCCAAGACATCGGAGGCTACCTGCGCCTGCGCCGCGCCGCCGTCCACGACCAGCAGGTTCGGCGCGTACGCGAACTTGCGCGGCTTGCCGGTCTCCGGGTCGATGCCGGGGTTCGGGCCGTCCCGGTTGTCCCGCAGGTAGGCCTGGAACCGGCGCCGCACCACCTCGGCGATCGAGCCGACGTCACCCTGCTGGGCGCCCTCGCGGACGGCGAACCGGCGGTACTCGGACTTGCGCGCCAGGCCGTCCTCGAACACGACCAGCGACGCCACCACGTCCGTGCCCTGCACGTGGCTGATGTCGGTGCACTCGATGCGCAGCGGCGCCGTGTCCAGTCCCAACGCCTCCTGCAGCTCCTGCAGGGCCGCCGACCGGGCCGTCAGGTCGCCCGCGCGGCGCAGCTTGTGCTGCTGGAACGCCTCCTTGGCGTTGCGCTGCACGGTCTCCATGAGCGCCCGCTTGTCACCGCGCTGCGGCACCCGCAGGGCCACCTTCGCACCGCGCAGGTCCGACAGCCACTTCTCCACCGCCTCGACGTCGTCGGGCAGCTCCGGCACCAGCACCTCGCGCGGCACCGGCGCCGACTCCACGCCGCCGGCCAGCGCCGACTCGGCCTGCTCGCCGTAGAACTGGGTGACGAACTGGTCGACCAGCCCGGTCACGCCCGACTCGTCGACCTTGTCGACGACCCAGCCGCGCTGGCCGCGCACGCGACCGCCGCGCACGTGGAAGACCTGGACCGACACCTCCAGGTCGTCCTGCGCGAACGCGACCACGTCGGCGTCCGTGCCGTCGCCCAGCACCACGGCCTGCTTCTCCAGCGCCCGCTTGAGGGCCGCCTGGTCGTCGCGCAGCCGGGCCGCCTTCTCGAACTCCAGCTCCTCGGCGGCGGCCGTCATCTCGCGTTCGAGGCGGCGCACCATCGAGTCCGTCCGGCCGGCCAGGAAGTCGCAGAAGTCCTCGACGATGTCGCGGTGCTCGTCGGCGCTCACCCGGCCCACGCACGGCGCCGAGCACTTGTCGATGTAGCCGAGCAGGCACGGGCGGCCGATCTGGCTGTGGCGCTTGAACACCCCCGCCGAGCAGGTGCGCGCCGGGAACACCCGCAGCAGCAGGTCCAGCGTCTCGCGGATCGCCCAGGCGTGCGCGTACGGCCCGAAGTAGCGGACGCCCTTGCGGCGCGGGCCGCGGTAGACGTGCAGCCGGGGGAACTCCTCGTTCATCGTGACCGCGAGGACCGGGTAGGACTTGTCGTCGCGGTAGCGGACGTTGAACCGCGGGTCGAACTCCTTGATCCAGTTGTACTCCAGCTGGAGGGCCTCGACCTCGGTGCCGACGACGGTCCACTCGACGCTCGCGGCGGTGGTCACCATCTGCCGGGTGCGCGGGTGCAGGCCGGCGATGTCGGCGAAGTAGGAGTTGAGGCGTTGGCGCAGGCTCTTGGCCTTGCCGACGTACACCACGCGGCCGCCGGCGTCGCGGAACTTGTACACGCCGGGGGCTTCGGGGATGGTGCCTGTCGCAGGGCGATAGGTCGACGGATCGGCCACGGGTAAAGCCTACGTGCGGCCACCGACAAAGCCGCCCACGGCCGACCTGTGCCGGGTCGGGCGTGGTCTGGTAGCAGCTCCCGGCCGGGGGGCGGCCCGGCCGGGTGCCCGTTCAGGCGAGGACGACCTGGCCCGCTTCCACCTTCACCGGGACCTCGGCCAGGCCCTGGGTGGCCGGGCCCTTGGTGACGGCGCCGTCGGCGGCGTTGAACGTGCTGCCGTGGTTCGGGCACGTGATGACGCCGCCCTCGGGCGGCGAGACGGCGGTGCCCTGGTGGGGGCACGTCGCGTCGTAGGCCTTGATCGTGTCGCCGGTGCGCACCAGCACCAGCGGCTTGCTGTTGGCCGGGTTGCCGGCGATCAGGCCGCCGCCGTCGGGCACGTCGGCCAGCGCCGCGATCGACGCCGGACCGGTCGGGGTGGCGCCGCCACCCGGTGCCGTGCCGTTGCCGGTGGTGGTGCCGCTGGTCGGGGCGCCGCTGCTGCACGCCGCCAGGCCGCCCGGGACCGCCAGCGCGACCAGCACGCCGCACAGCACCGAGCGCCGGGACAGCCCTGTCTTCTCCACGGAACTCACAGGAGGTCCTCCGCTACGTCGTGGTGGGATGGTCGTTCGGCCACACAGGCAATACGACACCACGTGAAGCGGGGTTCAACACTCCAACCGTTGGGACGGGATCTTCAGGAAAGCAACACGTCGGACCCGGACACGGTGACCGCCACCTCGGCCAACCCACGCGGCGACGGACCGGACAGCACCGCGCCCGACGCGGGGTCGAACGTGCTGCGGTGCGTGGGGCAGGTGATGGCGCCGGCGGCGGGCGGGTTCACCGTCGTGCCCTGGTGCGGGCAGGCCGGGTTGAACGCCCGCACCTCCGACTCCGACGGCCTGACCAGCAACAACTGCCCGTCACCGCCGACGTCGACGAGCGCGCCGGACCCCACCGGGACGTCGGCCAGGCCGGCCACGCGGTCCCCCGCGCGAGCCGAGCCGACACCGGGTCGACGTGTCGGCGTGCCCGTGCCGCAGGCGGTCAGGGGCACACCGGCGGTCAGGGCGAGCAGCCCGCACAGCAGCGTCCGTCGGTCCACCCGCCCATCCTCGCCTACCGGTCCCGGGTGACCGCCGTCCGGGCCAGCGCCAGCACCGCCGTGAACGGCGGGAACCAGTGCCGCGAGTGCGACGGCGGGTTCGCCCACCTCAGCGACCCGTACCGGGTCATCGTGGGCGGCAGCGCGATGCGCTGCGGCGAGCGGACGAACTGCACCTCGGCGGGGGCCTTCAGGTGCGTGGGCAGCAGCGCGACCAGCTCGGCCAGGAAGATCCAGTGCTCGCGCGGGCCCGGGATGACGGTGACGGGTCCGGCGAGCATCCGGGCCTTGAGGTCGGCCAGGACGCGCGAGCCGATGCGGGCGGGCATGGCCAGGGCGGTGGTGGCCGGCCCGAGCGGCAGGAAGACGCCCTGCTCGGTGACCGACACCTTCCATCCCAGCAGCCGGTAGCCCGCGATCGCCTCGCCGAGTGCCTGCTGGTGCGCGCGGTCGCGTGGCCCGTAGCGCGGGCCGTTGTCTGCGGTGGTGGCGGCGGTGATGCTCATCGGCGGAGGTCCCTCCCCGGTCGGGTGGAGCGGGCGTTGTGCGCGGGGGCCGCGAGGTCGTCCCGGCACTGGCACACCCGCAGCCTGCGGCCATCCGGGACGCACCACCACACCGTTGTCGGGTCGGATCCATGCACCCGTTGGATCCAGCTCATCCACCACTCGGCGTCACGGTGGCTCCTACCAGCGACCCACCCCGTCTTATGCACGGGATGAATAGACTCCTGATCACATCTCTATACACTGACGAGCACGCTCAGTGACGGGAGCGAGCCATGGAACGGAAAGCTCGGAGAGCAGCCAGTACCAGGCGCGCATGCCCGTCGTGCGGGGCGTTGATCGCCGCCGACAACACCGACCGGCTCTGCCAGCGTTGTCGCCGCAACGCTCGGACCGAGCTCTACGGACCACCCGAGGTCCCGGGGGACTTCTGGGACCACGAGGCGATGGCTGCCGCGTTCGCCGACCGGAACATGGGCGCCCTCCTCGCCGCCTACCGGCACCACCCCCAGCACGTCAGCCGCGTCACCCAAGACCGCATGGCGTCCTGGCTGGGGATCTCCCAGGCGCAGCTGTCGCGGTACGAGACCGGTGAGAACCCGATCGACCGGATCGACCGGCTGCGCCACTTCGCGCAGGCGCTCGCCGTCCCGGCCGACCGGCTGTGGTTCGACCGCGTCGGAATCCCAAGCCAGGCGGGCGCCGATCGCGGCGCCTCGCCCGATGTGCTCGCCGCGGCGTGGGACGCGTCGAGCATTGCCAGATCGGTCGAGGAGACGGCGAGGAACGACTTGGCGATCAGCAGACGAGCGGCGCTCACCGGAGCCGCCGCGGTGGCGATGGGTCCCGCACTGGTCGAACCGCTCCAGCGGTGGCTCCACCCCTTGCAGCCCCTGTCCAAGTGGTCGTCCAGCGCGGCGATCAGCGAGGAGGAGTTGGCGGCGTTGCAGCACGTCGCCGACGGGCTGCGCGGGTGGGGCGGTCGAGGCGGGTACGGCCTGGCGCGCAAGGCGGTGCTCGGCCAGTTGGAGGAACTTGCCGAGCGGCTCTCGCGCGCGCCGGCGGGCCCCACCACGGAACGGGCCTTCTTCATCGGGGCCGAGTTGTCCAAGGTGGCGGCGAGCATGTCCTGGGACGCGGGCATGCACGACGCCGCGCAGCGGTACTACGTGCTGGGGGTGCGCATGGCGAAGGCCGGGCGCAACGACCCGTTCGCCGCGTTGTGCCTCGCGGCGATGGCCAGGCAGATGTTCGACCTGGGTCGCCCCGAGGACGGTTTAGAGCTGGTCCAGCTGGGCCAGTACGGCACCAGGCGCACGGCCACCCCGACGTTGCAGGCGCTGCTGCTGACCCGCGAGGCCTGGGCGTACGCCCAGATGGGTCGGGTGCGGGAGTTCCACCGCGCGGTCGGGCAGGCGCAGGACAGCTTCGCGCAGCGCCGGTCCGGTTCGGACCCCTGGTGGCTGGACTCGTTCGACGAGGCGGAGCTGGAAGGGGTCATCGGGGCCCGGATGCGCGACCTGGCCGGGCACGACCCGAAGCAGGCGCCGCTGGCCGAGCAGCACATCCTGCGGGCGCTCGACCTGCGCGACCCGGCCAGGGTGCGCAACCGGGCGTTCGACGTCATCGGGCTGGCCCGCACCAAGATGGTCGCGGGTGAGCCGGAGGAGGCGTGCGGGTTGATCCAGCAGGTGCTGCCCACGGCGGCGGGCCTGGCGTCCGGGCGGGTGGTGCGGAAGCTGCAGGACTTCGCCAAGGAGGCCGAGCGGCACCGCGACCTGGCCGTCGTGCGGGACACCCGTGAGGCGATCCGCGGGGTGCGGACGGCCTAGCGATGCGGGTGGGAGTCACCGGGCACAGCAAGCTGGCGCCCGATTGCGTCGACGCCGTGCGCGAGGCCATCCGCGCGGCGTTGGAGGCCGAGGCGGCGGGCGGGTCATCCCTGGTCGGGGTGACCTGCCTGGCGCCGGGTGCGGACCAGTTGTTCGCGCGGGTGGTGCTGGAGCTGGGCGGCCGGGTCGAGGTGGTGCTGCCCGCGATGGACTACCGGGAGAAGCTGAAGCCGGAGAAGCGGGCCGACTACGACGAGCTGCTGGCACGGGCGCACGTCGTCAGCGTGCTGCCCAACGAGCTGTCGGGGCGGCACGCCTACGTGATGGCGAACGAGCGGATGCTCGCGTCGGTGGAGCTGCTGATCGCGGTGTGGGACGGGCAGCCGCCGGACGGGCGGGGCGGCACGGCTGACGTCGTGGAGACGGCGCGCGCGTCGGGCGTGCCGGTGGTCGTGGTGTGGCCGGACGGTGCGCGACGCGGCTGAACGAGGACGGAAGTCGTCCGCGATGGCCGGCACACTGCGTCCATGCTGGAAACCTCGGCCCGTCTGCTCAAGCTGCTGTCGTTGTTGCAGGTGCGCCGCGACTGGACCGGGTCGGACCTCGCGCAGCGGCTCGGCGTGGACGTCCGGACCGTGCGGCGCGATGTCGACAAGCTGCGCAACCTCGGCTACCCGGTCAACGCCGCGCCGGGGGTGTCGGGCGGCTACCAGCTGGGCGCGGGCGCCGAGCTGCCGCCGTTGTTGTTGGACGACGACGAGGCCGTGGCGGTCGCCGTGGGGTTGCGCACGGCGGCCAACGGCACCGTGGCGGGCATCGAGGAGACGTCCGTGCGGGCCTTGGCCAAGCTGGAGCAGGTGCTGCCGTCCCGGCTGCGCCGGCGGGTGAACGCGCTCCAGACGCACACCGTGGCGCTGCCCACGCGAGGGGTGCGGGTCGACTCGGGCACGTTGACCGCGATCGCCGTCGCGTGCCGCGACCACCAGCGGCTGCGGTTCCCCTACGCCGGGCGGGACGGCGCCACCCGCCGGCACGTCGAGCCGCTCGGCCTGGCCCACACCGGGCGGCGGTGGTACCTGGTGGCGTGGGACGTGGACAAGGAGGACTGGCGCACGTTCCGGGTGGACCGGATCGAGCAGGAGCCGACGCCGGGCGCCCGCTTCCCGCCGCGCGAGCCGCCGGCGGAGGACCTGGCGTCGTACGTGTCGCGGCAGCTGTCCGTCGCGCCGTACCAGCACGAGGTCCGGCTGGTCATGCACGCGCCGTACGACGTGGTCGCCGCGCGCACCTCGTACGGCTCCGTGCACCTGGAGCGCATCGACGACGAGCGGACCCTGCTGACGGTCGGCACGCCCGCGTTGGAGGAGGTCGCGCCGTGGATCGCGATGATCGGCGTCGACTTCGAGGTCCAGGGCCCGGAGGAGCTGAGACAACACCTCCGGGCCACCGCGGAACGCCTGCTCCGGGCCGCCGGGCCGTGACCCTCGCGCCGCCGGCAGGCGGTAGGGCGCCGCACCCGTCGTCCGAGCGTTGAACTCACGGGTTACGAGCGTTGGACTCTCGCGCTAACGGGTGGCGGCGCGGTGCAGCTCGCGCAGGGCCCGCACCGCGGCCACGGCGTGATCCCGGTCCACCGCCTGCACGGCCATGATCGACACGTACTCGTCGTCCGGCAGCTCCAGGCGGGCCCACGAAGCGCCGTCCGGGAACGACACGTGCAGCACCTGCTGCCACGTGAAGCGGTGCGCGGTCACGACGTTGCGCACCTCCACGCCCTCCGCGTCGGCGCGCACGCGCGGCCGCGTCAGCAGCAGCACGCCGCACGCCAGCAGCACACCCAGGCAGACCATCGCCACCTGGTCGGAGGCCCGGAAGATCACCCCGGTCGGCGTGTCGCCCAGCAGCAGGCCCACCACGGTGAACACCACCACCAGGAACACCGCGCTCGCACCCGCGACCAGGCGGATCTTCTTCGGGCGGAACTCGACGACGTCGGCGGTCACGGCGGTCCTCACGAGCCCGCTCGCAGCCCGCGCAGCACCAACGCCGAGTCCAGCGCGGCCACGCACGCCTCGAAACCCTTGTCCTCCACCGAGTCCGCGAACCCGGCGCGGGCCAGCGCCTGGTCCTCGTCGTTGGTGGTGAGCACGCCGTTGCCGATCGGCGTCGACGCGTCCAGCGCGACCCTGGTCAGGCCCGCCGTCACCGCGTCGCACACGTACTCGAAGTGCGGCGTGCCGCCGCGGATCACGACGCCCAGCGCCACCACCGCGTCGTGCGTGCGGGCCAGCTCCTGCGCCACCACCGGCAGCTCCACCGCGCCCGCGACCCGCACCACCGTCGGTGACGCGACGCCGGCCTCCGCCGCCGCGGCCAACGCCCGGTCGACCAGGTTGTCGGTGATCTTCGGGTGCCACCGCGTCGCGACCACGCCCAACGTCAACCCGGCCGCGTCGGGGACGGAGTCCTCCGGTCGTCCTTCGAGGCTCATTCCGCTCCCTCCGTGGACACCACCGCGCCGCCCTGGGCCAGCGCCTCGTACTGTTCGAGCTGGTGCAGCTCGTGCCCCATCCGGTCCCGCTTGGTGCGCAGGTACCGCAGGTTCTCCGGGTTGGGCGAGATCGGCAGCGGCACCCGGTCGATCACGGTCAGCCCGTACCCCTCCAGCCCGACCCGCTTGGCCGGGTTGTTGGTCAGCAGCCGCATCGACTTGATGCCCAGGTCCGCCAGGATCTGCGCGCCGGTGCCGTAGTCGCGGGCGTCCGCGGGCAGCCCCAGGCCCAGGTTCGCGTCCACCGTGTCCGCGCCGCCGTCCTGCAGCTGGTAGGCCTGCAGCTTGTGCATCAGCCCGATGCCGCGACCCTCGTGCCCGCGCATGTAGAGCACGACACCGCGCCCCTGAGCGGCCACCGCCTCCAGCGCCGCGTCCAGCTGCGGGCCGCAGTCGCAGCGCAACGAGCCGAACACGTCACCCGTCAGGCACTCCGAGTGCACGCGGACCAGCACGTCCTCACCGTCGCCCAGGTCGCCGTAGACCATCGCGATGTGCTCGATGCCGTCCAGCTTGCTGTCGTAGCCGACCGCGGTGAACGTGCCGTGCGCGGTCGGGATGCGGGCCTCCGCGACCCTCTCCACCTGCGTCTCCACCCGTCGCCGGTAGGCGATCAGGTCCGCGATGGTGATCAGCGCGAGGTCGTGGTCGTCCGCGAACACCTGCAGCTCGTCGCGGCGGGCCATGTCGCCCTCGTCCTTCTGCGACACGATCTCGCACAGCACGCCCGCCGCCGACAAGCCCGCCAACCTGGCCAGGTCGACGGCCGCCTCGGTGTGCCCCGGGCGGCGCAGCACGCCACCGTCACGAGCCCTCAGCGGCACCACGTGACCGGGCCGGTTGAAGTCCTTGGCCGTGGCGTCCGGGTCGGCCAGCAACCGGATCGTGTACGACCGGTCCGCCGCCGAGATGCCGGTGCTCACGCCCTCCCGGGCGTCCACGGTCACCGTGTACGCGGTGCCGCGCTCGTCCTGGTTCGTGTGGTACATCGGTGGCAGGTCCAGCCGGTCGCAGTCGCTCTCGGTCAGCGACACGCACACGTACCCGGACGTGTAGCGGACCATGAACGCCAGCAGCTCCGGCGTGGCCTTCTCCGCCGCGAAGATCAGGTCGCCCTCGTTCTCGCGGTCCTCGTCGTCCACGACGACGACCGGCCGGCCCGCGGCGATGTCCGCGATGGCCCGTTCGATGTCGGCGAAGTCGCTCACCGGACCTCCTCGGCGCGCAGGTGGGGCAGCGCGAGCCGCTCGACGTACTTCGCGAGCACGTCCACCTCCAGGTTGACGTGGTCGCCCGGCGCGCGCCGGCCGAGGGTGGTGAGCTCCAGCGTGGTGGGGATGAGGCTCACGGTGAACTCGGCGGACGTCCCACCGGCCGCGTCGACGTCCGACACCGACACCACGGTCAGCGACACGCCGTCCACGGTGATCGAACCCTTCTCCACCACGTACCGGGCCAGGTCCGGCGGCAGTCCGATGTGGACGAGCTCCCAGTGCTCGGCCCGCTCCCGGGCCAGCACCACCCCGGTGCCGTCCACGTGGCCCTGCACGATGTGGCCGCCCAGGCGCTGGCCGACCGCGGCGGCGCGCTCCAGGTTGACCTTGTCGCCCTCGGTGACCTTGGCCAGGCTGCTGCGGACCAGGGTCTCGCGCATCACGTCCGCGGTGAACGCGCCGTCGACGACGTCCACCACGGTGAGGCACACCCCGTTGACCGCGATCGAATCGCCGTGCTTCGCGTCGCCGGTCACGATCGGACCCGCGATCGTGACGCGGGCCGCGTCCGGCAGGTCGGTGACGGCGACGACCTCACCCAACTCCTCGACGATCCCGGTGAACACCGTTCCTCCTTAGCGTGCGGCGCCTGGTGGCACCACTGCGGAAACCCGCACGTCCGGCCCGCACATACTGACCTGCTCGACGACCAATCCGACCGCCTCGGTGACGGTCGACACCCCCGCGTCCCGCAGGGCGGACGGGCCGTCACCCAGGAACTTCGGCGCGATATAAGCGAGCACCCGGTCGACGCGACGCGCACCCGCGAACGCACCCGCCAGGGTAGGCCCGCCCTCCAGCAGCACGTCCACCACGCCACGCGCGGCCAACGCGCCGAGCACCACGTCCGGGTCGTGCGTGCGCAGGTGCATGGTCTCCGCTTCGTCGTCCAGGACACGGGCACCCGGCGGCAGGTCGCCCATCCCGACGACGACCCGCAGCGGCTGCCTGCCCCCATCCTGCACCGGACGCGCCAACCGCGCGGTCAATCTCGGGTCATCCGTGCGGACCGTCCCGGAGCCGACCATGATCGCGTCGACCTTCGTGCGCAGCTCGTGCACCTCCGCGCGGGACTCCTCGGAACTGATCCACCGGCTCGTGCCGTCGCCCGCGGCCACCCGACCGTCCAGGCTGGCCGCGTACTTCCAGGTCACGTGCGGTCGGCCGGTCCGCGCGAAGTGCAGCCAGGCCCGCAGCGGACCCCGCCGCACCTCTTCCGCCAGCACCCCCGACGCGACCTCCACCCCGGCCGCGCGCAGCACGTCCGCCCCGCCGGCCGCCTTCGGGTTCGGGTCCGCGACCGCGTGCACCACCCGCGCCACGCCGGCGTCCAGCAACGCCCCCGTGCACGGCGGCGTGCGCCCCTGGTGGGCACACGGCTCCAACGTCACGACCGCCGTGCCGCCACGGGCCCGCCCACCGGCCTGCGCCAGGGCCACGACCTCCGCGTGCGCCCCACCTGGCGGCGAGGTCGCACCGACCCCCACCACCACACCGCCCGCGTCCAGCACCACGCACCCCACCGGCGGGTTCGGGCTGGTCGTGCCCCGCACGCCCTCACTCGCCGCGATGGCCAGCGCCATCGCCTCGTCCACGTTCACCTGGCGCGCGCCGCCTGCTCGCGCAGCCGCTCCAGAGCCGCACCGGGATCCGCCGCGTCGTACACCGCCGACCCGGCCACGAAGCAGTCCACGCCCGCCTCGGCCGCCTGCTCGATGGTGTCCGCGTTGATCCCGCCGTCGATCTCCACCACCAACCGCAGGTGCCCGGTGTCCACCAGCCGCCGCGCCGCCCGCACCTTGTCCAGCACCTCGACCATGAAGGACTGACCGCCGAACCCCGGCTCCACCGACATCACCAACAGCGTGTCGTAGTGCTTGAGCACGTCGACGTACGGCTCCAGCGGCGTCCCCGGCTTCAACGACAGGCCGGCCTTCGCCCCCGCCGCGCGCAGGTCCTTCGCCAACCGCACCGGATCCTTCGCGGCCTCCACGTGCACCGTCACGTTGTAGGCGCCCGCCTCCGCGTACCCGATGGCCCAGCGATCCGGGTCGTCGATCATCAGGTGGCAGTCCAGCGGCAGGTTCGTCGCCTTGCGCAACGACTTCACCACCGGCAGCCCGATCGTCAGGTTCGGCACGAAGTGCGCGTCCATGACGTCCACGTGCAACCA
The DNA here is from genome assembly GCF_040639995.1 of Actinosynnema sp. NPDC023658. NCBI lineage: Bacteria > Bacillati > Actinomycetota > Actinomycetes > Pseudonocardiales > Pseudonocardiaceae > Actinosynnema > Actinosynnema sp. NPDC023658. The sequence goes on from NZ_JBFAAX010000103.1 coordinate 15,249, forward strand.
GTCCGCGGAGGACACGGCCGCGGCCTCGTCGGCGAGGCGGGCGAAATCGGCGGACAGGATGCTCGGGGCGATCATCGGCTGCTGGACCACGGCTGGTCAGTCTAGGCTTCCGCGATTGTCCCGACCTGCCCGGGAGTCATATTTCACCCCCGTCTCGCGGAGCGTCCTTTTCGACTACTCACGCGGGTAGTTCCCTACCGGTGTGGCGGCCATTACGTTCAACACCGGGGGGCAGCAACTGGGGAGCACTGGGGATGAATGCCGAATTCCACCACAAGATCGCACTGATCACCGGCGCCTGTTCACCGCTCGGCGCGGAGGTGGTCGAGTCACTGGCCAGGCAGGGCGCGCTGGTCGCCGCCGTCGACAGCGACGGGGCCAGACTCGCGGACCTCGTCGAACGACTGCACGCACAGGGCCTGCGCATCGCCGGGCGACAGATCGACGTCACCTCCAGCGCCGCCGTGGACGCACTCGTGGACCAGGTGGAACGCGAGTTCGGCCCGATCGACGCGCTGGTGGCGATGGCGGGCGCACTGCGGCCGGGCCCGGCCCTGTCGATCACCGACGAGGACTGGGCGCACACCTTCGCGGTCAACGTCGACGGCGTCTTCAACGTGTCGAGGGCCGTGGCGACCAGAATGGTCGACCGTGCCCGGGGCACGATCGTCATGGTGCCCGCCCACGTCGTCGCCGTGCCGAGATCGGGCATCGCCGCCTACGCCGCATCACGAGCAGCCGCCGTCGCCTACACCGAGTGCCTGGCCCTGGAAGTGGCCGCGCACGGAGTCCACTGCGCCGTGGTCGAGCCCGCCGACGTCAGACGAGTGGCCGACGAAGTCCGCTTCCTCCTGACCGACCACCACCCCAACGCCCTCGGCGCATAACCCCGAGAACCACACGAATCCACCCACCGACGGACCCGCAACGGCCCTCGAGGCCCGATTTGACATGGGTTCGGGTGCCTTCGGCTGGTCGAAGCCGGCAGGCTTGGCGGGCGCTTTATCCGCCGGGCCTGCCGGCTTTGGCCTGCCTGGGGTGCCCGTAAGGGCCCCATGTCAAAT
>NZ_JBFAAX010000104.1:0-16312 GCF_040639995.1 Actinosynnema sp. NPDC023658
GGCGAGCTCGTCCGACCCGTGCTCCAGCTGCCCGCCGAGAGCCCGGTGTCGGGCGCGCTCACCGCGTCGGCCGGTCGGGGCGTGGTCCTGGTCCGCGCGGACGGCGTCGCCGCGGGCCTGCTCGACCGCGAGATGGCGGCCCGCCTGGCCAGCACGTCACCGCACGCGCCCGCCGAGCAGGCCGCCGTGCCGATCCGGCCGGAGACCGTGCTGCTGGAGAACGAGACCGGAGCCGAGGTGGTGGAACGCGTGCACGGCACGGCCGCCTGGGAGTACCTGGTCGTGGACCTGGAAGGAAGGCCCGCCGGCGTGCTGCGGCGCGAAGACCTGAAAGCCGCCCTGAACCGCCGCTGACCTTGCCGCCGCCGACCTAACCGCCGCCGTTCAGGCCGTCCAGCACCCCGACCTCCTGCGCCAGGATCGCCGCCTGCACCCGCGACCGCAGGTCCAGCTTCGTCAGCACCCGCGACACGTGCGTCTTCACCGTCGTCTCACCGATGTGCAATTTCCGCCCGATCTGGTGATTCGACAGCCCCTCACCGAGGCACCGCAGCACCTCCACCTCACGCTCGGTGAGCGAATCCAACCCGGCCGGGCGGGAACGGGGCACGACCGAGGCGAACTCCCGCATCACCCGCCGCGTCACGCTCGGCGCGAGCACACCGTCACCGGCCGCCACCTGCCGCACCGCGTCCACCAGCGCGGACGCCTCCACCGACTTCAGCAGGAACCCCGCCGCGCCAGCCCGCAACGCCCCGCGCACGTACTCGTCCAGGTCGAACGTGGTCAGCACCAGCACGTCGCACACCCCGGCCAGCCGCCTGGTCGCCTCGATGCCGTCCACCCCCGGCATCCGGATGTCCATCAGCACCACGTCCGGTTCGAGCCGCGTCGCCAGCCGCACCGCCGCCTCGCCGTCCGCCGCCTCACCCACGACCTCGACGCCCTCCGCGTCACCGAGGATCATCACCAGCCCGGCCCGGATCGCCGCGTGGTCGTCGGCCACCACCACCCGGATCACAGCGGCAACTCCGCCCGCACGACCCACTGGCCGCCGTGACGGCCCGCGGCGAACACCCCGCCGACCAGCTGCGCGCGTTCAGCCATGCTCACCACCCCCGTCCCGGTGCCCCGCGGACCCTCGACCGCGTCGTTGCGCACGACCACCACCAACCGCCTGACCTGCCGTTCCAGCACCACCGACGTGCGCGCGCCGGGCGCGTGCTTCAACACGTTGGTCAACGCCTCCTGCACGATCCGGTACGCCGCCACGTCCACCCCCGCGGGCAGCTCGCCCACGTCCGCGCCGCGCAGCTCCACCGCCAGCCCGCCCGCGACGGCCGACTCGACCAGCCTGCCCACGTCGGCCAGCCGCACCGCGACCGGCTCGTCCACCGGGTCGTCGGCCCGCAGCACGTCGATCATCGTCCGCATCTCGGTCAGCGACCGCACGCTGTTCTCCCGGACCGACCTCAGCACCGTGCGCACCCGTTCGGGGTGGTTCTCGCGCATCGACAGCACCGCCTCGGACTGGAGCGCGATCGCGGACAGGTGCCCGGCCACCACGTCGTGCAGGTCGCGGGCCATCCGGTTGCGCTCGGCGTTCACCGCGGCCCGCCGGTCCAGCTCCGCGATCCGGGTGACCTGCTCGGCGCTCTCCCGGTGCTGCCGCAGGTTCGTCGCCCACCACACGGGCACCACGAGCAGCGAGAACACCTGCAACCCGGCGTAGAACGACTGCCGCCAGTCACCGACCACCGCGACGACGACCGCGATGCCGACCGTCGCCGCGCCCACCACGCCGACCAGCGTCCGGTGCAGCCCGCGCGACCCGTGCAGGCTCGCCGTGAACAGCACGTCGATGAACACCACCAGCACCGGCATGCCCAGACCGGAGTACAGGTCGGCCGCCGTGGCCGCGCTGACCACCACCAGCGACGTCGCGGGCGCGGTGTGGCGCCACGCCTGACCGGCGCACGCGACCGCGAGCACCGCCACCCGGACGCCGATCGGCGTCCGCACGTCCGGACCGCCGATGACCGGGTCCAGGCGCAGCCAGTACAGCAGCAGCCCCGCGGCGAAGCAGGCCACCGCGGCCAGCACGTCGCGGTGTTTCCGGTGGAGCTGCACCCGGTCATCACAGCACAGGGCCCTGCGCCGGTCGTCCTACTAAGTGATGACCGGCCGTGGGTCGGGCCGACGACGCGCGGCGCGACGTCCCGGCGGCACGCTTCGGACGTGGTCGAACCGTTGGTTGTCGTCATCGTGGCGTGCGAGGTCGGGTTCTGGGTCGTGCTGGGCGCCGGGCTGCTGGCCCGGTACGCCCTGCGGATGCGCAGGCTCGGCGCGGTGCTGCTGCTCTGCACGCCCGTGGTGGACGTGGTGCTGCTCGTCGCGGCCGTGTTCGACCTGCGATCGGGTGGTGAGGCCGAGAGCGTGCACGGGCTCGCCGCCATCTACCTGGGGGTGAGCGTGGCGTTCGGGCACAGCCTGCTCCGGTGGGCCGACCAGCGGGTCGCGCACCGGTTCGCCGGTGGTCCGCCGCCGGTGAGACCACCCCGGAGGGGACCGGAGAGGGTCCGCTACGAGTGGCGCGAGTGGGGCAAGTTCGTGATCGCCTGGGTTATCGCGTGCGCGGTGATGCTGCTGCTCATGTACGTCGTCAGCACCCCGGAGCACGCCGGGCGGCTGTGGGACCAGATGCGCGGCATGACCGTCGTCGGCGTGATCTGGCTGCTCGGCTGGCCGGTCTACTGCACCGTCCGCGAGGTGATCGACAAACCGGCGTCGAGGGGGAGCGACGCCTGAGGTCACCGGCGTCGCGGCGCTCGGGAGGGCGGCCGGGTCGCGTCGGTAGGCCGCTACGGGCCGTATCCGGTGCCCGTGCGACCATCGTGCGCTGTTGACGCGCGTTTTAGCAGGAGGTTCGCCGCGGTGAGCACCGCCAGTGGTCCGTTCCAGCCGGGAGACCGGGTGCAGTTGACCGACCCGAAGGGACGGCACTACACGATCATGCTCGAACCGGGCAAGGAGTACCACACCCACCGCGGCGCGCTGCCGCACGACAAGCTGATCGGGCAGCCCGAGGGGTCCGTGGTGATCTCCGTCGGCGGCACGTCCTTCCTGGCGCTCCGGCCCCTGCTGTCGGACTACGTGCTGTCCATGCCGCGCGGCGCGCAGGTCATCTACCCCAAGGACGCCGCCCAGATCGTCATGTACGGCGACGTGTTCCCCGGCGCGCGGGTGCTGGAGGCCGGGGCCGGGTCGGGCGCGCTGACCTGCTCGTTGCTGCGGGCCGTGGGCGAGAAGGGCAGCGTCACCTCCTACGAGGTCCGCCAGGACCACGCCGACCACGCGATCCGCAACGTCGAGCAGTTCTTCGGCGAACGGCCGGGCAACTGGTCGCTGACCGTGGGTGACGTCGTCGAGCACGAGGGCGAGGTCGACCGGGTCGTCCTGGACATGCTCGCGCCGTGGGACGTGCTGCCCGCCGTGTCGCGCAGCCTCATCCCGGGCGGCGTGCTCGTGGTGTACGTGGCGACCACGACGCAGCTGTCGAAGGTCACCGAGGCGATCCGGGAGCAGCAGCACTGGACCGAGCCGCACGCGTGGGAGACCCTCGTGCGGCCGTGGCACGTGGTGGGCCTGGCGGTGCGACCCGAGCACCGGATGATCGGGCACACCGCGTTCCTGCTGACCACCCGCAGGCTGGCCGACGGCGTCACGCCGCCCCGGCCGCAGCGCCGCCCGTCCAAGGGCTGAGCAAGTCCCTGAGCAGCGACAACGGCCCCGCACTTGACGTGCGGGGCCGTTGTGGTCAGTCCTGGGGGATCACTTGTCCGGGCAGGCGACCCAGCCGTCGTCGGTCTTCTTGAACGGCAGCGTGTCGGTCTGGTCCTTGACGTACTCCTTCATGCTGTCGGGCACGCCGTCGAACTTCACCGAGACGGTGGCCGCGGCCTCGGTGTCGCTCTTCTCCTCGACCTTGTCGAGGGTGAGGTTGACCTTGATGTTCTTGGCCGCCTCCTGAGCCGCCTTGACCTGCTCCTTGTACTCCTCCGGCAGGTTCTCGAGCTCCTTCTCCAGCTGCTCCGAGAAGGCGCCCGGGTCGGTGGCCTTCTTGATGTCCTCGATCGTGCCGTGCTTCTCGGAGCAGGTCAGCGAGCGGAGCTTGTCGAAGTCGCGGGCGTTGACGGCGGCGACGTAGCCCTCGGCGGCGTCCTTGGCGGTGCCGTTGCCACCGCCACCCAGCGTCATCACCAGGGTGACCACGACGCCGATCACGACCAGCGCGCCGACACCACCCAGGATCCAGGGCAGGGGGCTCTTCTTCGGCGGCGTGCCGTAGGGACCGCCGAAACCACCCGGTTGGCCGTAACCGGGTTGGTTGAACTGGCCGGGCGGGCCGTAGGGCGGCTGACCCGGACCGGGCTGACCCGGCTGCCCGTAGCCCCCGGGCGGCGTGCCGTAGCCGGGCTGCTGCCCACCCTGTGGGAAGCCCTGGGGCGGCGGAGGGTACCCGCCGGGCTGCTGGCCGTACCCCGGCTGCTGGCCGAATTGGCCTGGTTGCCGGCCAAGTGGACCCGGCTGCTGACCGTAGGGATCCGGCTGCTGCGGCGGGACGGACATCACGTTCTCCTAGAACTTTCCGCTGGTGGCAGTGGACACTGCCCGGACTGCACTCGTGAGACTCGTTATGGGACGCACGGTAGCGGGTAGGAGGTTCCGGCAGACACCGGTATGGAGCAGTTGATCCGGCCGAGCGGGCGGTTTGTGTCATCACACGACGCTCGGGAACCCGCTGGGTGGCGGCTTTTGTCGGTGATCGCCGGTACCGTTGTCGTACGAACACGGGAGGAGGGTGCCGACATGCAGCACGGTCATCCCGGCAGCCAGCCCGATGAGGGTGGCGAGCTGAACAAGGGCAACAACTCTGGTGAGCTGACAGCGCAGATCAGGTTCCTGGAGGACGAGATCGCGTTGCTGCGCCGCAAGTTGACGGAATCCCCACGACACGTCCGCCTGCTGGAGCAGCGGTTGGCGGAGGCGACGGAGCGCGTCAGCCAACTGACCGAGCGCAACACGAAGCTCATCGACACCCTTCGAGAAGCACGGAGCCAACTGCTCGCGCTGCGTGAGGAGGTCGACCGCCTCGCGCAACCGCCCAGCGGTTACGGCGTGTTCCTGGCCAAGTTCGAGGACGGCACGGTGGACGTGTTCACCTCCGGCCGTCGCATGCGGGTCTCCGTATCGCCGGCGGTCGAGACGTCGTCCCTGGTCCTGGGCCAGTCGGTGCGCCTGAACGAGGCGCTGACGGTGGTCGAGGGCGGCGACTTCGAGCGCACCGGCGAGGTGTGCACGCTCCGTGAGGTGCTGACCTCGGAGACCGCCGACAGCTCGATCGGTCGTGCCCTGGTCGTGGGTCACGCGGACGAGGAGCGCGTCGTCTGGCTCGCCCAGCCGCTGATGGACTCGCCGTTGAAGGCGGGCGACTCGCTGCTGGTCGACTCGAAGGCGGGCTTCGCCTACGAGCGCGTGCCCAAGGCCGAGGTCGAGGACCTGGTGCTGGAGGAGGTGCCCGACGTCAAGTACGAGGACATCGGTGGCCTCTACCGGCAGATCGAGCAGATCCGCGACGCCGTGGAGCTGCCGTTCCTGCACGCCGACCTGTTCCGCGAGTACAAGCTGCGCCCGCCCAAGGGCGTGCTGCTGTACGGCCCTCCCGGCTGCGGCAAGACGCTCATCGCGAAGGCGGTGGCCAACTCCCTGGCCAAGCAGGTCCACGCCGCCAGGGGTGAGGACCACCGCGAGGCGAAGAGCTACTTCCTCAACATCAAGGGCCCCGAGCTGCTCAACAAGTTCGTGGGCGAGACCGAGCGGCACATCCGGCTGATCTTCCAGCGCGCCCGGGAGAAGGCCTCCGAGGGCACCCCGGTGATCGTGTTCTTCGACGAGATGGACTCGATCTTCCGGACCCGTGGCAGTGGCGTGTCCTCCGACGTCGAGACCACGATCGTGCCCCAACTCCTCAGCGAGATCGACGGCGTCGAGGGCCTGGAGAACGTGATCGTGATCGGCGCCTCCAACCGCGAGGACATGATCGACCCGGCGATCCTGCGACCGGGCCGGCTCGACGTCAAGATCAAGATCGAGCGTCCGGACGCCGAAGGCGCGAAGGACATCTTCAACAAGTACCTCACGCCCGACCTGCCGATCCACGCCGACGACCTCGCGGAGTTCGGCGGCGACCCGGTGGCCTGCATCGACGGCATGGTGCAGCACACGGTCGAGCGGATGTACGAGGAGTCCGAGGAGAACCGGTTCCTCGAGGTCACCTACGCCAACGGTGACAAGGAGGTCCTGTACTTCCGGGACTTCAACTCGGGCGCCATGATCCAGAACATCGTCGACCGCGCGAAGAAGGCGGCCATCAAGAGCCTGCTGGACACCAAGCAGCCGGGCTTGTCGGTGCGCCACCTGCTGGACGCGATCGTGGACGAGTTCGCCGAGAACGAGGACCTGCCCAACACGACCAACCCGGACGACTGGGCCAGGATCTCGGGCAAGAAGGGCGAGCGGATCGTCTACATCCGCACGCTCGTGACCGGCAAGAACCAGGAGTCGGGTCGAGCCATCGACACGGCCACGAACACCGGTCAGTACCTGTAACGACTGCTGTCGCCACAACCAACCCGCCTGGAACGCCCGCCCCGCCACCTCGGCAGGGCGGGCGTTCCGCGTACACGGGCCGCTCGTGCGTGGCCGGGGACGTACACCGCCGGGCCAGAGGCGTGATTAGTGAGGTAACCGCGCGTTCCTTCGCCTCAGGACCGGGCGCTGACCAGGCCCGACTCGTAGGCGGCGATCACCAGTTGAGCGCGGTCCCGTGCCTGGAGCTTGTGCAGCAGCCGGCCGATGTGGGTCTTCACCGTGCCGGCCGACAGGTGCAGCCCCTCCATGATCTCGGCGTTGGAGAATCCCCGCGCGATCAACAGCAACACCTCCTGCTCACGTTCCGTGATCCCGTCGAGGCGCTTCAAGCGCGGCGGAGGCGTGCGGGAGAACTCGGCCACCAGGCGGCGGGTCACGGAGGGTGACAGCAGCGCGTCGCCGGCGGCCACCACGCGGATCGCGGCCAGCAGCTCGGCCGGGGGAGTGTCCTTGAGCAGGAACCCGCTCGCACCGGCCCGCAACGCCGAGTACACGTACTCGTCCAGGTCGAACGTGGTCAGGATCAGCACCCGGGCCTCGGAGAACCCGCTGATCTCGCGGGTGGCCGCGATCCCGTCCACGCCCGGCATACGCACGTCCATCAGCACCACGTGCGGCGACGTCGACCGCACCACCGACACCGCCTCGGCACCGTCGCCGGCCTCCCCGACCACCCGCAGGTCGGGCGCCGAGTCGACGAGCACCCGGAAGCTGCCGCGCAGCAGCGCCTGGTCGTCCACGACCACCACGTCGATCACGACAGCGGCACCTCGGCGCGCACCGCGAAACCGCCACCGGCCAGCGGACCGGCCGAGAACGTCCCGCCGTACACCGCCACCCGCTCCCGCATCCCGATCAACCCGTGCCCCCCGCCGCCACCGGCCAGCACCCGCTCGCCGGGCCCGTCGTCCACCACCCGCACCCTGACCGCATCGTCCCCCACCACGATCGACACCTCGCAGGAGGCCGGGGCCGCGTGCTTGACCACGTTGGTCACCGACTCCTGCACGATCCGGTACACCGTCAACCCCAGCCCCTCGGGCAGCTCACCGGGGGACACCTCCAGCGACACCTCGACCCCGGCCAGCGACGCCCGTGACACCAACTCCGGCAGGTCGCCCAGGCCGGGCATCGGGGCCAGCTCGGCCGCCGCGTCCTCCGACCGCAGCACGCCCAGCAGCCGCCGCATCTCGACCAGGGTGCTCCGCGAAGCGCTCTCGATGACCTGCAGCGCCTCCTGCGCCTGCTCGGGCTGCGCCGCCGCCACGTGGGCCGCCACACCGGCCTTGACCGTGATCAGGCTCAGGCTGTGCGCCACCACGTCGTGCAGCTCGCGGGCGATCCGCAGCCGCTCCTCGACGACGGCCTTCGACGCCACCTCGGCGGCCTGGCGCTCCTCGTAGGACCGGCGGACCCGCATGGTGCGGCCCAACGCCCACGCCGCACCCACCACCAGCGCCTGGAACGCGGCCAGCCCGACGGACTCCGGCCACGCCTCCCCGATGAACACCGCCACGCACGCCGACCCCACCGAGACGGCCAGGGCACCCACGGCCACCCGCTGCGGGCAGACCACGGCCACCATGTACAGCGCGAACGCCGTCGCGCTGTAGGGCTCCAGCGTGATGTGGGCGACGGTGGCCACGTTCTGCGCGAGCAGCACGACGCCGAGCGTCAGCACCGGCCGCTTGCGGCGCAGCGCCAACGGCGCCCCGACGAGCATCGCGATCGGGTAGCCGAACCACCAGGGCACGCCCCTCGTGTCGGCGAACCCCAGGTAGATCATCATGAACACCACCGCGGCGGCCGTGTCCAGCGCATAGAGGTAGGCGGTCGGCAGCATCCGCAGCACTCGCGAGGTCACGATCAGCACCGTAATCGTCGGCGCGGCCCGTGACGTCGGACTACGGTCCGACCCCGAATCGCAGACCTCGGTCCGATCCGCCGGCCCCGTCCGCCGAGCACGCTTGCCCCATGATCGAAGTGAGGCAACTGACCAAGCGCTACCGCGCCACCAGGGCCGTGGACGGCTTGTCGTTCGAGGTGAAGCCGGGTTACGTGGCGGGGTTCCTGGGCCCCAACGGGGCGGGCAAGTCCACCACCATGCGGGCGATCCTGGGGCTGGACCGGCCCACCAGCGGCGAGGCGCTGGTCGACGGCCGTCGCTACGCCGACATCCGCCGGCCCGCGCACCACGTCGGCGCGCTGCTCGACGCGGGCGCGGCGCACGGCGGCCGGTCGGCCTACGACCACCTCCGCGTGCTGGCCCGCAGCAACGGCATCAAGGACCGCCGGGTCGTGGCCGTGCTGGAGGAGGTCGGCCTGGCCGGTGTGGCCAAGAGACGGGTGGGGTCGCTGTCGCTGGGCATGAAGCAGCGCCTCGGTGTGGCGGCGGCCCTGCTCGGGGATCCCGGCGTGCTGCTGTTCGACGAGCCGGTGAACGGCCTCGACCCGGAGGGCATCCGCTGGATCCGGCACCTGATGCGGGGCTTGGCCCGCGAGGGTCGCACGGTGCTGGTGTCCAGCCACCTGATGAGCGAGATGGCGCTGACCGCCGACCGGGTGATCGTGATCGGGCGGGGCAGGCTGATCCTGGAGGCGTCCATGCAGGACCTGCAGGAGAAGTTCAAGAAGGACGTGCTGGTGCGCTCGCCCGCGGCGGACGCCCTGGTGGCGCTCCTGGAGGCGGCGGGCGCCACGGTCGAGCCCGAGGCCGGCGCCCTGCTCGTGCGCGGGCTCGCCGCCCCGGACATCGCCACCGTGGCGGCGCGCGACCGCATCCCGATCCACGAGCTGACCCCGCGCAGCGCGTCCCTGGAGGACGCCTACCTCGAACTGACCGAGGACAGCGTGGAGTACCGCACCAAGGAGACGAGCCCGGAGGTGGCAGGCGCATGATCGACGTGCTGAACTCGGAGTGGCTCAAGCTCCGCTCGGTCCGCTCCACGACCGCCGTGCTGCTCGCCATCGCGGTGACCCTGCTGGCCGGCGCGCTGGTGGCGTACCTGATGACGGCCGACTGGGACACCTCGCCGCCGGACGTGCGGCAGCGGTTCGAGGCGGCCGACCCGGGCCTGATGGTCGTCCCGGTCACCCAGTTCTGCCTCGGCGTGCTGGGCGCGCTGGCGATCACCTCGGAGTACGGCAGCGGGATGATCCGCACCGCGCTGGTCTCCGTGCCGCAGCGGCGGGCCTACCTGCTGGCCAAGGTGGTCGTCGTGACGGGCGTGTCGCTGGTCGTGGCCGCGGTCGCCACCCTGCTCGCGTACCAGGCGGGCGAGCTGATCACGGGCGACCGGCCGGAGCCGATCTCGGCGTACGGGTCGTTCAGCGACGCCGCACCGACGTTGCTGGCCGATGTGGCGTCGATGGTCCTGGTCGCCCTGCTCGGCCTGGCACTCGGCTTCCTGCTCAGATCCACGGCGGGCGCGCTCGTGTCCGTGTGCGCCTTGTTGTTCGTGCTGCCGCCGGTCACCTTCCTGATACCTCAGCCGTGGGGCGAGCGGGTCTACTCGGTGATGCTGCCGGTGCTCGCGCCCCAGCTGTCGGGCCAGGTGGCAGACCCGATGCTGTCCCCCTGGGGCGCCGGCGCGGTGATGGTCGCGTATCTGGTGGTGGCCCTGGGCGGTGCCCTGATCGCGCTCCTCCGACATGACGCGTGACGTCGAAGCCACCGATGCCCGGCTGAGCACGCCCCCGTAGCCGCTGCTGTTCCTCGTCACGGGTGACGACCAGTTCGTCGACCGCGGGCGGATGCGGCGGCCGGTGGCTGGGACTGGTAACGAGGGTCTTCCACTGCTCGGAGTGGGCGATGGGTGCTCGACGGACCATCGGGGCGGGGCCGGGTGTGCGGGCACAGCGTCTGCACCACCATCGCCGCCGGTGCGCCGAGCGTCCGGGGCGGTACTCGAAGTGGGCCGTCGCCGGATGAGCAGTTGAGGCGGTGAAGGAGCTCGATCAGGTGGCGGCGTTGATGTCCAGTTTTCCGATCTTGTTGGAGGTGAGCAGGCCGAACCAGACCGCGCCCGGTTGGTGGACGTTGATGTCGCAGGGATAGGAGGCGGATGAGGGGGTGGGCCACATTCGGACCTCGTGGGTGGTGGGGTTGAACCTGGCCACCTGGTTGCCGAGACCGATGAGGGCGGGGAAGCTGACCGAGAAGTAGATGTTGCCGTCACTGGCCTCGGCTATCGGTCCGGCCATCGGCAGCGGGTTGCCGATGCTGCCGACGCCCAGGCCGTCGAGGATGCTGGTCAGCAGCCCACCGACGCCCAGCAGCGGGTACTCGGTGATCAGGCTGGTCGTGGGGTCGATGCGGGCGATCTTCATGCCCAGCGACTCGCCCACCCAGATGGTGCCGTCCGCGGCGGTGCGCACGCCGACCGGGAACGACGCCGGGGTCGGCATCGTGTACTGGGTGAACAGGTGGGTGTCCACGTCGAGCGTGGCTACCTTGTCGAGCTGAGGCAGGTCGAACACGACGGTGCGGCCCGGTCCCGGCTTGATGATGCCGAACAGCGCGCCGACCTGGCCCAGGATCTCGCCCGGCACGACGTACCTGCTCCACGCGCCGGTCGCCGGGTCGTAGCGGCCGATCGAGTCCAGCCCGCCGAGGGTGAACCACAGCGCGCCGTCCGGCCCCAGCGCGATGTCGTTGGCCAGCCCGGTGCCGCTGTGCAGCGGGATGCCCAGCGGTCGGGCGTTGAACGCGGTGGCCCACGGCAGCGGGAACTCGGTCATGCCGCCGCCCCGGGTGTCGACGCGGAGCAGGCTGTTCCCGGTGACCTGCGGCATCCACAGGTCACCTGCGGTGTCGAGGTCCATGCCGCCGGGCACCGACAGCGGCATCGGCGTGGCGTAGTTGGTGAACCGGCCGGTGGCTGGGTCGAACCGGGCGACCTGGCTGCTGAGGTACTGCTCGACCCAGAGCTTCCCGTCGTGGTCGAACTCGACCTCGCACACACCCCCGACGGGGAGGGACGACGGGACCGGGCCGTACTCGGTGATCGGGGTCGCGGACGAGGCGGTGGTAGCCGAGGCGGTGGTGGCCGAGGCGACGGTGGCGGAGGTGGTGACAGCGGTGGCGGTGGCGGGGCCCGGGATCGGCGCGAGCGCCGGAACGACGAGGGTCGCGACGATGAATCCGAGGCGTCGTCGCCATTTCCGCGCAGATCCCATGATTTCTCTCCCGAAATCGACGGCAAGGCGATGCTAGGGCCTCTGCGCACGGAATTGCGATCACACCATCAGGTGAGCGAAGTGGACACTCGAAAGGTCTAGTCGACGCAGAACGGAGAGCGCATTTCGCGAAATGTGCGGACAGTGTCCGCTCCGCCGGTGGCGGTCGGTGGTGGCAGGGGGAGCACCGAACGGCGGTGGGCCTGGCTGCCGGTTACCGTGTCGCACGTGCCCGACTTCGCCCTCGGCCTGGCCGCCCTCGGTCGTCCCGCCTACATCAACCTCGGCCGCGAGCACGCGTTGCCGGACCAGCGCGACGTGGACGCGATGCGCGCCCAGTGCCACGCCGTGCTGGACGCCGCCTACGCGGCGGGCGTGCGCCGGGTGGACGCGGCGCGGTCCTACGGCCGGTCGGAGGAGTTCCTCGCCCAGTGGCTGGCCGACCGGGGCCACCAGGACGTGCAGGTGTCCAGCAAATGGGGATACGCCTACGTCGGTGACTGGCGGCGGGACGCGGCCACGCACGAGGTGAAGGAGCACTCGCTCGACCAATTCACCCGGCAGTGGCGCGAGACCGAGGAACTGCTCGGCGCGCACGTCGGCCTCTACCAAGTGCATTCGCTGACGTCCGACAGCCCGTTGTTCGGTGATCCGGACCTGCTGCTCGCGCTGGGCCGGTTGCGCGATTCGGGTGTCCGACTCGGGTTCTCCACGTCCGGTCCCGGCCAGGGTGAGACGGTGCGGCGCGCGCTGGAGCTGACGGTCGAGGGGCGGCGGCTGTTCGACAGCGTCCAGTCGACCTGGAACGTGCTGGAGACCTCGGTGGGACCGGCGCTGGCGTTCGCCGGGGAGTCCGGCGCGGAGGTGTTCGTCAAGGAGGGCCTGGCCAACGGCAGGCTGGCCGTCGACCCGCCGCCGCGCGTGCGTGCGCTGGCCGAGGAGCACGGCGTGGGACCGGACGCCGTCGCGCTGGCCGCCGTGCGCGCGCAACCGTGGGCCGACGTGGTCCTCTCGGGGGCCGCGAGCCCGGACCAGCTGCACGCCAACCTGAAGGCGCGTGACGTCGACCTGGACCCGGACGCGCTCGCGGACTGCGCCGAACCCGCCGACCGGTACTGGGCTACTCGGGCGTCGCTGGCCTGGGAGTGACCCGCGATCCGCCCACGGCGAGTCGCACCGCGCCCGAGTCGAGGTCGACCGGTCCGCGCGGCGGCGCGGCCGACTCCTCGTCCTCGCCCAGCATCAGCGTCGTCCGCCGCTGCTCCAGCTCGACGTGCTTCCCGCCGCTGAACAGGGTGGTGAACTCGTCGAGCGCGGTGGCCGAGACGACCGGGTGACCCTTGCGGCGGCGGATCCACTTCCACAGCCGCTCGCCGGCCGCGAGGCCGACCAGCAGCACCGCGAGGCCGGGGATCGACAGCGCGAACATCATGCCCATCCGAACCACTCCCGGATCAGGACCCGACCGTCCGGCACCACCGGCCACCCCGGGTCTTCCGCCTTCGCCCGCACCTCGTCGAGGTCCATCCAGCCGCCCCAGGCCACTTCCTCCGCCTGGTGGGTGAACGGTCCGTCGCTGCGCACGTCGTAAACGTGGGCGACGTACCGGATGGTTCCATCGACGAACGGCGTGCGGAACCGGAACCGCGGCACCGCCGGGATCCCCAGCTCCTCGGCCAGCTCCCGCACGGCGCACTCGTCCGGCGTCTCACCCGCCGCGACGACGCCGCCGCACGTCGGGTCGTACAGGCCGGGGTAGACGTCCTTGGTGTCGGTGCGCCGGTGCACGTACACCCGCGTCCCGTCGAGGGAGCGCACGACGACCGCCGCGCACGCGTGCCACAGCCCTTCGGCACGCATCCGCGCGCGTGTCGCCGTGCCGATCGGGGTGCCGTCGGGGTCCACCACTGCCACGAGTTCCACGCGAAGATCCTCCCCAGGTAGTACCGGTCAGTGCTACCCCGGGCCGACGCCTGCCGACACCACTGCTTCCTACCGTCGTGGCGTTCGCGTCACGAGGAGGAGTTGTGCCCACATCCCTGCGGCTCGCGGTGGCCGAGTTCCGCAACCGACCCGGCCGCGCCGTGCTGCCCGGTGTCGCCCTGGTCGTCGGTGTCGCCTGCCTGCTGGCAGCCCTGATGCTCAGCGACGCGATGGTCCGCTCCACGGAGGAAGGTGCGCCCGTGGTGCCCGCCGGGGTCGACCTCGTCGTCCGGCCGCCGCTCCGCGCCGACGAAGGAGTGCTCGACCAGGCGACCGCCGATCGGGTGGCGCGGGTTCCCGGAGTGACGCTGGCGCAACCGGTGCGCGAGGTCCGGGCCGACCTGCTGCTCGACGGCGGCCGGGCCGGCGACCGACGCGCGACCGCGGACATCGAGCCGAACCGGGAGGACCTGCACCGGGTGCCGATCCTGGAGGGCCGCTCACCCGGGCCGGACGGCGAGATCGCGGTCGACCGGGTCACCGCCTTCGAGCACGGCCTCGTGCCGGGCATGTCGGTGCGGCTGGGTGACGCGGCGGGCAAGCCGCTGGACGTGGTGGTCCGGGGCATCACCAAGCGCGGCTCCGTCGCGGAGGAACCGATGATCGTGGTCGGTGAGGGCCTGGCGGCCAAGCTCGGCGGCGAGCCGAGGGTCGAGGCGCTGTACGTGCTCGGCGGCGACCGGGACGCGGTCGCGCGGGCCGTAGGTGACGGGTTCGGCGTGGACACCAGGGCGGCCATCGCCGCTGAGCCCGCGAACAACAGCCTGGCCGTCGTGCTGCTGCCGTTCAGCATCCTGGCGCTGGCCACGTCGGTGTTCGTCGCCTCGGCCACCTACCGCGCCGTCTACGCGCAACGGCAGCGGCACACCGCGCTGCTGCGCTGCCTCGGCGCGCACCGGGCCCCGCTGGTGTGGGCGAACCTCTTCGAAGCGCTGCTCACCGGTGCGGTCGCGGGCGCGGTCGGCGCCGTCCTCGGCGGGTCGGTGGCGTGGCTGCTGGCCAGGCTGTTCGACGGCACCGGCCTGTCCTCGCTGCTCGGCGCGGTGGAGCTGAGCCCGGCGCTGCTGCCCTCGGTCGGCCAACTGGTCATCGGCGTCGTCACGGCCGCCGCGCTCAGCGCGTTCGCCTCGGTCCGACCCGCGTTGGCCGCCGCGCGCATCGCGCCCCTCGCCGCGCTGCGGACGTCCGAAGGACAAACGCCTGACCAAGCCGTCGTCCGCCGCCGTCGTCTCCTCGGCATCGGGCTGGTGGTCGTGGCGGCGCTCCTGGCCGTGCTGGGGGTGGCCGCGAGGGGGTCGATCGCCGCGATCTTCCTGATCCTGTTCTCCGGCATCACCGCCGTGTTCGGCCTGTTCGGCGTGCTCGGACCGGTCGTCGTGCCCGCGCTCGGCCGGATCTTCGGGTCGGTCGCGAGCCGCTTCGGCGGCGCGCAGTGGAAGCTGGCCGCGGCCGAGGTGCGGCGGGTGCCCCAGCGGTCCGCGTCGGTGGCGATGGCGCTGCTCCTGGCCGCCGCCATGGTCACCTTCTTCGCCGTCACCGTCGGTTCGGCCCAACGCATGGAGAACGAGTTCAGCAACGAACCGCGCGCCGACGCCGTGGTCTCGGACGCGGGCGGGCGCGCGCTCGGCGGCGGTGTCGGCGCGGCGGCCAACCGGCCCGAGGCGGCGAGCACCGTCGTCCTGCACGGCGTGGACGCCGAGACGAAGAACCCGGACGGCTACGCGTTCACCGCGCAGGTCGTCGGCGCCGAACCCGACCGCGTGCGCGACTGGCTGACCAGGCAGAACGCGCCCGCGCCCGACTTCAAGCCGGGCACCGTGCTGCTCAACGAGTGGTACGCCGAGCGGTTCGGCGCGCAGCTCGGCCGGCCGTTCACCGTCGACGGCCTGCCCGGCGGGCCTCGCACGGCCACGTTCGTCGGCACGTTCACCGGCTCGCTGCTCGACGACGCCGACGTGGTGCTGGCCGACCCGGGCCTGGCGCCGCCGTCGAAGGTGCTGGTGGCGTTCAAGCCCGGCGCGGACCCGGCCGCCTACCAGGCCGGGGTGCGGGCGGCGCTGGCCGACTCGCCCACCGTCCTGGTGAGCACCAGGGTCGACACCGACGCCGACAACCAGCGCTACCTCGACCTGGGGATCGTGATGCTGATGGTGCTGCTCGGGCTGTCCGTGGCGGTCGCCGTGACCGGCATCGGGACCGCGTTGACGATCTCCGTGCAGGAGCGCCGCAAGGAAATGGCGCTGCGGCGCGCGCTCGGCGTCACCAAGGGCGGGCTGCAGGGCGGCGTGATGGCCGAAGCGGTGTTGTTGGCGCTGGTGGGCGTGCTGGGCGGTGGTCTGTTCGGCCTGGTCTACGCGGAGCTGACGCTGGCGGCGGACATGTCGATCGAGCCCCACCGGGTGTGCTCCAGCGCGTCCGGGTCACGGCCGGCCTCGGCGGC